>JACMLR010000049.1 GCA_014379515.1 Chitinophagaceae bacterium | reverse complement strand
TCTTGCCCTCGCAGCAGCTGGCGCAACGGTAGTCCTACTCGGCCGAAACAAAGAAGTCGCTGATCAACGTGCCAATGAAATTACAACGTCTGGGGGTCAGGCGCTCGCTATCATAGCAGATGTGTTAACTGAAAAAGATTTACAACAAGCTGCTGACACTATCGTCAGCAAATACGGTCGAATAGATGGTTTAGTAAACGCTGCCGGGGGCAATCAACCCGGCGCTGTTGTGCAGCCTGATGATGATCTGTTCGAGTTAAATATCAACGCACTGAAAGATGTACTAAACCTGAATTTATTTGGAACATTATTGCCGGTGCAGATCTTTGGCCGCATCATGGCAAACACTTCTTTATCCGCATCAATCGTTAACGTTTCCTCCGTTTCCGCAAAAATGGTATTAACGAAAGTGCTCGGATACAGCCTCGCAAAAGCTGCTATTGAAAATTACACGAAGTGGTTTGCCGTCGAAGCCGCGAAGCGATACAATGGCAAAATTCGAATGAACGCGATCGTTCCCGGTTTCTTTTTAACAGAGCAAAACAAAACATTACTGACAAATCCCGATGGCACGTATACGCAACGAGGTAAAGATGTCATTCATCAAACACCATTGAATCGATTCGGAAATCCTGAAGAGTTAACTGCGGCCGTTACCTGGTTGCTCAGCGATGCGTCGTCGTTTGTTGTTGGCAGCACAGTTGTAATCGATGGCGGATTTACAGTATTTAGCGGCGTATGATACTATGAAACAGACAGCAACATACCAAATGCTCCAGGCCATGCGTTGGTTTGGTCCCAATGATCCGGTTAGCCTGCAGGATATCCGGCAGGCAGGCTGCACAGGTGTCGTCACGGCCCTCCACCAGGTTCCTAACGGTGATGTGTGGACGGGAGAGGCGATCGCAGAGCGAAAAACTATGATCGAGCACGGAGGTTTATCCTGGGACGTTGTCGAAAGTCTGCCCGTGCATGAAGCCATAAAAACCCGAAGCGGAAAGTTTGAGCAACTAATAGAAAATTACAAAACATCGCTTCGAAATCTTGCCGCTAATAACATCCGCGTCGTTACGTACAATTTCATGCCGGTATTGGATTGGACAAGAACCGATCTTGCATTTACTTTACCTGATGGTGCAAAAGCGTTACGTTTCGAAATGGCCGCATTCATAGCATTCGATCTTTTTCAATTAAAAAGAAGTGCAGCGCAGTCTCAATATTCTTCGGCACAAAAAGATTCCGCCGCCCAGCGCTGGGAACACATGGGCGACGACGAAAAACAGACATTGCAACGTAACATCATCGCAGGTCTTCCAGGTAGCAAAGAAAGTTTTACAATCGATCAGTTTCAAACAGTCCTGGATACTTATAACAACATAGATCAAACGAAACTAAAAGAACATCTCGTTTTGTTTCTAAAAGACGTTTGCCCTGTTGCAGATGAGTTAGGAATCAAACTGGTTATTCATCCAGACGATCCACCTTATCCGATACTCGGACTTCCAAGGGTAGTCAGTACTCAGTCGGACATTCAACAACTTTTTGATGCTGTCCCAAATGAATCGAACAATCTTTGTTTTTGTACAGGATCATTTGGCGTTCGGGCCGACAACGACCTGCCATCTATGATTCGCGCATTCGGTAAACGAATCTGGTTTTTACATCTTCGAAGTACTCGCCGTGATGCCGACGGTAATTTCTACGAGGCAGGTCACCTCGATGGCGATCCTGATATGTACCACGTCATAAAAGCAATCCTTGAGCTAATGCAATCTGATTCTCGACGTATCGTGATGCGACCCGATCACGGTCATCAAATTCTTGACGATCTTAATAAGCAAACAAATCCTGGTTATTCAGCTATTGGTCGCCTGAAAGGCCTCGCCGAACTTCGCGGCCTCGAAATGGGAATCGCACGAAGCATGGATCATAAATGACAAGGATTCACAGCTTTCTTCCCGAAAGAAGCGTCATTTTTTGTAGCTTTAAGGTTCAATCTTTTCCCATGAAGAATGTATTCGTTCAGGCATGTCTCCTCACTCTTGCGTTAAGCACCAGCTGTCAAAATCCAAAAAAAAATACAGCGGTTCCGCCCACTCCGGGAATCGCCGCATTCTGGTTGACCGATCCGGCAAAAGCCGTTTTTTTCCAACAACAAACTTCAATTTCATCTTCTACAGCTGCAACAGGGTCACAAGTCATCACGATCGATCCCAGTAAGACCTACCAGGAAATTGATGGGTATGGATTTTCCTTAACCGGTGGAAGCGCTCAACACATTATCCGTATGGATGCTGCGAGCAGAACAGGATTGTTAAACGAGTTATTTCGGTTTGATGGGAAAAATATTGGCACTAGCTATATCCGTGTCAGTATTGGCGCATCTGACTTAAATGAAAGCGTCTTTTCTTATAATGATTTGCCTGCTGGTGAAACCGATACGGCAATGGCAAAATTTGATTTGGCGCAGGATAAACTAGACGTCATTCCAGTACTTAAAGAAATCATCAATATTAATCCATTAATGAAAATTATGGGTTCTCCATGGTCGCCGCCAGTCTGGATGAAAACCAACGGGGATACAAGGGGTGGAAGTTTGAAACCGGAGTATTACCCGGCGTATGCAAAATATTTTGTTCGCTACATTGAAGAGATGAAAAAGGAGGGTATCACCATTGATGCTATCACTGTTCAAAACGAACCCTTGCATCCAGGGAATAATCCAAGCCTGCTGATGCTTGCACCAGACCAGGCGATATTCGTAAAAAATCATCTCGGCCCTGCGTTCGAAAAAGCAGGCATCAAAACCAAGATTATAATTTACGATCACAATGCTGATCGTCCCGATTATCCAATTTCAATTCTCAATGATCCAGCTGCCAAAAAGTACATTGACGGATCTGCGTTTCATTTATATGGTGGAAAAATTGAGGCATTGACCGAAGTACACAATGCTCATCCCGACAAACATATTTATTTCACTGAGCAGTGGGTAGGAGCCCCGGGTAATTTTAGTCAGGATATTTCAAACCATGTTCGCGATTTGATTATCGGCGCCAGCCGTAATTGGTCCAGAACAGTTTTGGAGTGGAATCTTGCTGCGGATCCTAACAGTAAACCGCATACAGACCGTGGTGGCTGCGATCGCTGCCTCGGTGCCGTCACGATAGACAAAAATACCTTCGTGCGAAATCCAGCATACTATACCATCGCACATGCTTCCAAATTCGTACGGCCCGGTTCTATCCGCCTTGAATCAAATTTGCTGGATGGTTTACCAAACGTCGCCTTTCTAAATCCACAGGGACAAACAGTATTGATTGCGTTAAATACAAGCAGTATTTCGAAAACATTTTCAATTGTTTTAAGTGGGAAGACAGTTCAGGCGCAATTGCCAGCAGGTGCAACGGGAACGTTTGTGTTTTGAGTCGAACAGTTTCATGGATTTCAACTCAAGACTTTCTCCATACCAACACTCCTGGATCCTTTTACCAGTAATGTTGTATGATGAAAATCCTGTGCCGCCAGCCATTCTTTTGCGGCGATTGAATTTTTAAAATAGTGGTAGGGGTGTGTAAGCTTTTCGAAATCTCCACCGACAAGTACGACATCCTTCCATTGATATTTGCCTATAAGATTGACGATCCCTTTGTGCTCTTCAATACTTTCAATTCCCAACTCAGCCATCGCTCCCAACATCAGCACTTTGTCTGTAGCTGCCAACTTCGCAAAGTTTTCAATTGCGGCTTTCATGCTGCTGGGATTGGCATTGTAGGCGTCGAGAATTATTTCATTATCATCGATCCTGATAAGTTGAGATCTGCTATTTGAAGGATTATAAGCTTCAATAGCATTCTTGATATCCGCGTCGTCAACATTAAAAAATTTGCCGACAGCAATGGCTGCTAAGACATTCGGGAGATTATAATCACCTACCAACTTAGTCTCAACCAGGGATAAAACTTCGTTCCCTTTCACGGCAACTTCAAGGAACGGCTCGCTACGAATACTCGTTCCAACAATATCGCCTTTACTTGTTCCATACTTAAAAACGACGTGGATTCCCTTGCTCATTTCCGTTAGATAATCATAGTCGTTCATTATCAACGCGGTGCCATCATGGGCACGCAGATAATCGAATAACTCGCCTTTGCCTTTACGCACACCTTCTACACCTCCGAAACCTTCGAGGTGAGCTTTTCCGCAGTTTGTAATTAGTCCATGCGTAGGCATCGTGTAATCACAATACCCTTCAATTTCTTTTTGATGATTTGCACCCATTTCTATCACCGCGATTTCGGCATCTGGTCGAACACTCAATATTGTGAGAGGTACACCAATATGATTATTCAAATTGCCCTGAGTGGTGTATGTGGTATATCTTTTTGCAAGAACGGTATAGATCAATTCTTTTGTTGTGGTTTTTCCATTGCTTCCTGTTATCGCAATAAATGGAATTGTAAATTGTTTGCGATGAAACTTTGCTAATCGCTGTAATGCAATCAGGGCGTCGTCTACTAATAATGTGCGGTTCCCGGTTACGTAAGTACTGTCATTTACAACTGCGTATGCTGCTCCGGCATCCAACGCATGTTGTGCAAATTGATTTCCATCGAAACTCGGTCCTTTCAGTGCGAAGAAAATATCACCCGGTTGTAGCTTTCGGGTATCGGTTTGAACAGAAGGATATTCTTTATAAATGCTATAGAGTTGCTCAATCGTCGTCATACAACAAATGTAAAAGAAAAAGCCACCTCTTATTAAGAGATGGCTCCTCAAATATTATAACCAAAAGCTCGCTTATTTCTTTCTTGAATTTTGACGGCGGGTAGAATAGTTGATACCGGTTTTTCTACCGTTACCTTCAGGGCTACCTACGCGATCCATAGCGCAACGGAAACCGACAGTGCTGCTCGCCTGATCTTCTTCCAGGAAGCGGCGTGTACCTGGCGAAAGCCAATATGCACGATCGTTCCAGCTACCACCTTTGATAACGCGTGATTTATCACTGATCAAAGTTGTTACGCCATAACCACGACCAGAATACAAGTTTTGTTCAACTGAATCGCTACCATAGTTAACACCAGCGATAAGAGAGTCACCATCAAGATAGTTAATCACTTTACCCTTCTGATAGTTACGACGGTTTTTACTTTCTTCATCAGTTACATAAACTCGTTTCACACGACCGAGGCTGTCTTTTTCAAACTCGCCATCTTTTGTACGAAGATCTTTTTCGAAATGGTTACCACGGAAAGGAGCAACATCATCGTTATCTGTGATTGACAATGGACGATAAACGTCGCCTGTCCACTCGTTAACGTTACCAGACATATTATACAATCCAAATGCATTCGGGAAGAAAGAATTTACTGGTGCAGTATAAACAGCACGGTCGTTCAAACCACCTGCAACACCCATGTTATCACCAGCTCCTCTTTTAAAGTTTGCAAGGAATGTACCTTGCCAGCTACCACGGCGGCTATCACGAAGACCATTTACGTTCTGGCTCCAGGAATAAACTTGTTTGTTTGTCAGCAATTCCTCACCACGTTGTTTTTCTTTCTTGCTTGGGTTTGGATTCTGACCAACTAATGCCATTGCTGCATATTCCCACTCAGCTTCTGTTGGTAGACGATAAGAAGGTAATAAAATACCATCTTCGAAAGTAACAGTACTACGAGGAGTACCATTCGGGTTCTTCAAAGGATTCTTTTTAGAACGTACACCAGGTCCTGGCGTTGGAGTAGTTAAACCCAACAGGTAAGACTTAGTATTGAATGATTCTCCACCCTGACCCTGAATATTTTTCAGCGTGTTCTTATTAATAAATTGTTTGTCGATCAGCGCTTTTTCATTCACGCGATCTGTACGCCACAAGCAAAAATCGTGTGCTTGCTTCCAGGTAACTCCTACAACAGGATAATAGTTGTAAGAAGGATGGCGGAAATAATACTCAACGAGCGGCTCATTATAAGCAAGCTCACTGCGCCAAACAAGTGTATCAGGCAAAGCTCCATCACGGACTGCCAGATATTCTTCTCCTTCAAATACATTATTAATCCAGTAGAGATACTCACGGTAATGGATATTTGCTACTTCACTCTGGTCGATGTAAAAAGAGTTTACAGTTTTACGAGTAGGAATATTATTCCAATCGCCCATAACATCTTCGTCCACCGCACCCATGGTAAACGTACCACCCTGAACAAATACCAGTCCTGGACCAGTACGTTGCTCTTTCTCATTGGAGACCTGGTAGCCGCCCATGTTTTTGTCATTGTAGTTCCATCCGGTTACATCGGACTTTTCCTTCTTGTTCTTGTTAAACAGACCATTCTTACAGGAAGATATGGTTGCCGCACATGCTGCGAGAATGAATAGGTTTTTCAGGTTCATTTTAATAGCTTTTGCCTTTGGTTCAATACGATTAAACGGTATTCTAATTCAAATATTGTACACTTTTCTGCAGTTTATCCACAAGGGGGCGGGGGACAGCGAAGATAATGAGATTCTGTCTAACAACCTTTTAGCCGGTTTCCCGTTAAGTTAAAAATCAGCTATTTTTGAAATCATGACCCGCTGCCGTCCAATATACCTTATCCTGGTCGGATGGATGACCTTCGCCCTCTCACCTGCCTCAGCTCAGCGGTCATACGCCCCCAACTCCGTATTAAGCAACGGCAATTGGTTTAAATTTAGTGTAGCACAACCCGGGATCTATAAAATTGACCTGGCTTTCCTCGCTCAACTTGGTGTATCAACCAGCAATTTATCTTCTGCTTCTGTCCGCATATTTGGAAATGGCGGCGAAATGTTACCCGAAGCCGCGAACGGGACCCGAACCGACGATCTCGTGGAAAACGCTATCTGGATCGAAGACGGAGGTGACGGAATCATTAAC
>JACMLR010000527.1 GCA_014379515.1 Chitinophagaceae bacterium | reverse complement strand
ACTCGGAAGAAATAACAGGAAAAGAACGCGGAAATTTTTTGCATTTTTATGAGCAATGCGTGGGATTGTTTGCTGCGGTGGATGTGTTGAACGCTAGTGATTGATGGCGGCGGATGCAAGATCAAGATCAAGAATAAAGAATAAAGAATAAAGAATGGGAATCAACCAAAATTTCAAATTTGATAAATCAATTTGCCAAAACAGCGAAAGTATTTAGCGCATACTATTATCTGAACCAGTTAAAGGTTTATTCGAGTTGACGTCAACATCATCGATTCGATAGTTTAAAATTTTGCGACCTCCAGATCCCCCATTTGTTTCTCATAAGCTGGACCGGAGGACTTGGGCTTAACAACTGCCCGCATTGCAGCCGTGAATCTAATGGCTGTCTTCCGCATTCTTTATTCTTTATTCTGTATTCTGTATTCTTGCTCTTTATCCATCAAACTTTACCTCCTCCTCCCCTTCGCTCCATCCATCTTAACGATTTTTGGAGTAAACCTTCCCACGATATCGACAAGGGCTGATTGGTTTTGCATCACCTGGTTGATATCTTTATAGGCAAACGGCGCTTCATCCAATCCGCCACCAATCAATCGCACGCCATGAACTTTCAACTCATCTCTCATCGCTTTATCGGTGATTGATTGCATTGCTTTCGTTCGGCTCATTAGTCGACCAGCACCGTGCGATGCCGAATTCACTGATGACTGCTCTCCGCGACCTATTACGATAAAGCCATTTGCAGTCATTGATCCCGGGATGACACCAAGAACGTTTTTCCCTGCTGGAGTTGCACCCTTACGGTGAACAATCGCTTCACGACCTTCATGCATTTCTTTCCATGCGAAGTTGTGATGATTTTCTACTTTTCTTATTGGTGCTCTTCCCAATTGCTTCGCAATTTTTGCATGAATCAATTCGTGGCATGCAGATGCATAGTTGCCGGCAAGATTCATGGCCATCCAGTATTCGATCCCAGCCTCCTCATCCATATTTAGCCATGCAAGGTTTGTGGCTTCACCGGGAAGACGACGCTTTTCTTTTGCAATTTTTGTAAAGTGATTGGCAATGTTGGCACCTAATGCTCTTGACCCGGAATGTGATAACAGTCCAAGATAAGATCCCGCGTCAACCTTCAAGACCTCATCGCGCTCTGCAATTTCGACAACCCCAAATTCGACAAAGTGATTTCCTGAACCGGAGGAGCCCAATTGCTTCCACGCTCGTCCATGAAGGTTCTTAAGAATCGCAATTTCCCGAAACGCCGGATCTTCCATCACTTCGTGATTTTCTGCACGATCAAACTGTGAACCGCTTCCGAACAATGTCGCCTCGTTCAATTCACGAACAAAATATGCTTCGCGCTCAACCAGGTCGATCGGTGGAAGATCAAAAATGCTTAGGCTCATTCTGCAACCAATATCCACTCCAACACCGTAAGGAATAACGGCGCCTTCTGTTGCCAACACACCGCCAATCGGCAATCCATAGCCCGAATGCGCATCTGGCATCAACGCGCCAGCGACGGCAATCGGAAGTTTTGCGGCGGTATACATTTGGTGAAGTGCGCCTTGCTCAATGTGCTCCGTTCCATAAATATGAAAGGGCACACCCTCCTGGTTCAAGGATACATCCGATCCATCTGGTTCAGGTGGAATCAATTTTTCCGCAATAACATTTAGGATTGGATGGTTTACAAAATCCCGCGGAGACTCAACAATCTCTTTCAAAATTTGCAACGCTTCTGCCTTCCCTGTGTGTTTGTAACTTCTTTCCATCAGATTGATAGCCACGCTGATTACCGGCGACTCCGGATAGCCAATCCCTCTTAACTCTTTTCCTGATAATTTTAATTTTGACATAACGATTCTTTTAAAAGCCGATGCTCATTAGAGCTCCGGCATCATGATCCATTCACTTACAATTTGCAATTCATATGCCCGCCCGACCTTCCCAGTTAAATGCCATTCCAATCGATCTCGCAATCCGCATAAAAAAACCCCGCAAGTGTTTGCGGGGTATAACTTATTCGAAACTGGTTTTTTAACTCAGTAATAATGCTGGATAACCGCTGGCAAACATGATCATTTCTGACCGTTGACTTCTGAAAATAATATGTTTGTTACCTGTGCTCATATGTTGCTTTCGCGTTTTCTGAATTGCAAAGATGAAATTATTTTGACGAGGTTTCCAACAAAATCAATGAAAATATTTTTTACGCAGCCGCGGGTGGATCAATTCGGTTGTCTTTCACTGGTTGTTTTTCAGGAAGAAATTTCCAGTAACGTTTAGGCATGTGCTTGATATGCAATTTCATATTTTTCCTTGCAGGGATATTTACGCTGGTGAAATATTGCTGCCATAATTTTTGCCAAAGTTCTTCTTTTTCATCTAAGAGGTGAGCGACTTGAGATGGGTCAGCTGTGTTGATAGCGAATTCCATTTCCACTTCTTCCACAACTTCAAGATTATAAAACAGGCCATACTTTCGACGTGAATCATAGATCAGCCATTTTTGATCAGCATAGCGATCTGTAAAATGTTTTCGAATCAGTGGCAACACATTGAAATCCGGTTGGATGATCGAATAGTACAATCTATCTTTTGTTAACTGGAAACGGACAAAAGCTTCCATCCGATGTTTTTCACGATGCACTTTACGGCTTGTTTGCTGCACCGTTAAAACATCTGGGTGGCTATAATCATTTTCAACTGAACCCTTAGCCGACAAAACATATCGAACGTAGCGAATGAGGGGATCTTCAATCCCCGGTAATTCCGATAAATAGGTTTTATAAAACTGTCCCAAAGCAGGGCGCGATAATTTATCCTCAAGCTTCTTCCAAACACGCTGCGCTTTTTCTTCATCGGTGTGAATCGTTCTTGTTTGGCCAAAAAGGCTATAGCTTGTCTCTTCTGCTTTACGGACGGATGCATCCGATAATTTGTATTCATAGATGTCGAAAATAGCCGTCAGCAATCCTCCAAGTGATCCATCGTACACAAGCACTGTCATCAGAACAACTTTATTTGCGGTGAGAAATTTGCTTTGTACTTACTGGCTGCTTCTGCAAGTAACATTTGGCGAATTTGCAAAGGATCGAATTGCTTGCGGTTTTCATCCAGTTTACACGTAATAAAGTATTTTGTTTTATTGAGTGACACTCCTATCTTTTTAAGATGATCCCAACGAAGTGTACTGAATTTGCGCGCTGACACAATCTTCTTCGCTGATTGAATTCCAATTCCAGGCACCCGAACAATCATGTGATAATCTGCCTTATTGATGTCAAGTGGAAATTGATTCATATTTCTAAGCGCCCAATTCAATTTGGGATCAATCTCCATATCAAGTAACGGTTCTTCGGGTGTTACAATCTCTTCGGCTTTGAAGTCATAGAACCGCATGAGCCAGTCTGCCTGGTACAATCTATTCTCACGAATCATGGGGACCGGCGTTCCGACCGCAGGCAACCTGTTATCAGTACTAATTGGAACGTAACCGGAATAGTAGACACGCTTCAGTTTCATCTTTTTATAAAACTGATCGGCGATCCAGAGTATTTGCAAATCGTTCTCCGGACTTGCTCCAATTACCATTTGAGTACTTTGACCCGCCGGTGCAAAGCGAGGAACTTTTTTGATTGTCTTTTGATCATCCCTGTTTTCTTCAATTGCCGTTTTCAGGTATTGCATTGGACGGATCATGTCTTCCCGCTTTTTATCGGGAGCAAGTACTGCAAGGCTTTCCTTTGTGGGCATTTCAATATTGACACTGAGCCTGTCGGCATACAAACCTGCCTGGTGCATTAGTTCATCACTTGCTCCGGGAATAGATTTAAGATGGATATAGCCGTGAAAATTATGTTCTGTCCGAAGTTTCTTAGCTATTAAAACAAGTCGCTCCATCGTATAATCAGGGTTGGAAAAGATCCCGGAACTTAAAAACAACCCTTCGATATAATTTCGACGGTAAAAATTTATTGTTAGGTCAACTACTTCCTGAACAGTAAATGCGGCGCGCTTAATATCGTTGCTTTTCCTACTGACGCAATATGCACAATCGAATATGCAATGATTTGTCAATAAGATTTTAAGTAATGAAACACATCGGCCATCTTCGGTATAAGCATGGCAAATTCCCATTCCTTTGGAATCTCCAAGCCCTTTGTTTTCATTTTTCCGATTGCTACCGCTGCTTGAACAACTCACATCGTATTTCGCCGCATCTGCGAGGATGGACAATTTCTCCAACAATCTTTCACTCATAATCTTCCCGATTTTCTTTCCAAACTTGTTAAAACGATATTCCGGCTATTTGGACGTCGACAATCTCCCAGGTGGAAATCTCTTTGTTCAACTCGAGACGAACCTGCCAGTTTCCATCCCATGTAACTAATTCAGCATGTGCAGAAGCATGAACTTTATATTGTCCAGACACGATACTTTCCTCGCCTTCTAAAACACATTTTTCATTGAAAATGTTCGTGTCATGAAAATCAGTAATATGCTTTTTCCAATTGTAGGCAAGTGCTTTAAATTCTTCCTGTGATAGCGGGTAATGATCGTTCAACCGAAGTGCATCACTTCTGAAATGATCCATGAAAGAAAATTTATTCTCACTTAACAATATTTCCATGCAACCGTCAACTGCTCTTTCAATGTTTTCGTGTTTATGATCGGGATAAAAAGAATCATACACAAAACCCTCTACCACTCCCGGAATTTTCAAATCAACAATGTTGATTTGAAATAGCTCTTCCACTGCAAAACGATATAATTCTGCGGCAGAGATATTCGGGCTGAATACGTCCAAACTGACGCCATGATTTTCCATATACTCCAGCAACTCGTCCAATTTTTCCTGAACCTGTTCTGCAGGTATCTGATCGATTGAAATAAATTGCGTCGGTCGACCGATCTTTTCAAATACCGTAACACGTGATGCATTTTCCGCCTTCTCCTCAAATTTCATAACATAATTCAAAAATTGATTTTCCATCTCCGGAGTACATTCGTCCGACTTTCCAAAATGTGCGCCACGCTCGAGCATCATTTTCATTTTCAGAAAATCGTTTTCTGCTTTTATTTCCTCCTGTCCCGCTGTTGGTTCATTCTTTTTTGCCATACAAAATCGATTTTGATTTTGCATAAATATAACGGACACAGAAAGCCGACTCCAAGGTGAAATAACGTTGATTGATGGTTAAAATAACTTGCCCTGTTCACCCGGTCGCCGAAATATGGTTGTATCCAGGCTCCAGTCCTCTGCATTCATCCCATACAATTTTCCATACTTTTTATATTGCTGAGCCACCATTTGGGCAATCGATCCTTCGCCTCTCATTCGAACTCCCCACCTGGTATCGTTCACTTTCCCATCGTGGCTTTGTTCAATTAAATGCCACACTTTGTCCGCCCGATCGGGAAAATTTTTATAAAGCCAATCGTGAAACAGAAACTTGATTGCTCCATTCAACCGTATAAATGTATATGCCGTAAAAGTGGCGCCATTATCTTTCGCGGCCTTCATAATGCGTTGCATTTCGTGCTCATTCAAGCCTGGTATCATCGGCCCCATCATAATGCCCATCCGAACACCCACACTACTGAGTTCGCTAATCACTTTTAATTTTTGCTTTGCCGTCGTCGTACGTGGCTCCATTGAACGGCGGAGATCTTCATTGAACGATGTAATGGACACCATCGCTGATACCAAATTCTTTTTCGCCATTTCCTGTAACACATCTTTATCATGAATGATGTAGGCGTTCTTGGTAAGGATCCCTACTGGCTGATTAAACTCATTGCATACTTCAAGCATCTTTCTCGTCAGCCGGTAGGTTTGCTCTGCAGGCTGATAACAATCTGTGTTGCCACTGAGCATCAACGGAGCGCATTCCCATTTAGGATTCATCAAAAATTTGCGAAGTAATTGAGGAGCATTTTTTTTGATAATAATTTTCTGTTCGAAATCAAGCCCCGCACTATATCCCCAGTATTCATGAACGTTTCGTGCATAACAATAAATACAGCCATGCTCACAACCAGCATAGGGATTCATGCTATAGCCCATCCCCACATCAGGACTATCAACCTTATTGACAATAGACTTCGATTCCTGCTCAATGTATTGTGTTGGAAGATTGCGCTCTTCCCAATCGTCAATACCTTCCACATGCTCGCGGGTAATCTCATCTTTTAAAAACCTGTTTTTGGTATTGAATTGGGCACCTCTTCCTAACTTGTAATTGTCCGCTTCGCCTTTCTCTGTTGCAGTGACTTTATAATGATCCTGCTTGAGTTTTTCAGACATAAAAATAATTTAGCATTAAGCAATTAGTCAATTGGCCAGTAACGGTCATTTTTGTTAGTAGTCTTACTCCTGACTTTGGAGCATAAAAAAAGGAGTAAAGAGAATCCTCTTATCATTCTTCACAAATCCCACTCTTTGCTCCTTAATAGACTGGCTGCACAGGTCTTCCAAAACTTAGCATCTATGCAAACAATTCTCCCTGTTTTGTTGCCACAGGAAGATTTTGAAATTGAAATCTACCGGCGATTTGAAAACCCATTTCACCAACAGGTCTTTTTAACAATAGCATACTATCAGCGATAAACCTCCCGGTAAAATGTTTGTTGCTGTATTCCAACCAACCTTTTTCATATTGCCATGGCTTTAATTTGCGCGCCACAGGAATATGAGGCTCCAGGATAAAATGTGGCTTATTCTCATCGTTTAATTTCATGAGCCGCTGGGTTTCTGTACGAATATCTTTGACCAGGTTTTGAATCGGAACTTTGGATGTTACATTGATGAAAATGGTATGCGATGGAAAACTTCCGAAATCTTTTAACTCTACTTTGAACGGAGCAAAACCCATGGCCAACAAATTCAACCGATTCATGATTCGCTCTTCCATCAATTCGTATTGTTGAAACGTAACAAGCGACAAATGCGGCCTGCTATTGATGGAAGTCGATGCTTTGTACGTCTCAAAGAAATCCTTCTTGACTTGTTTTATTTTATTACGAAGCTCTTCATGCGGATTAAGCACAATCAAGTATTCGTTTATTTTATAGCCCGGCAATGCGATGTTTCCTGTCTTCATAAAATTATTTTTATCAATTAAAGAGTTTATTCTCCAACGGTAAAAACCCAAACACATGGATTAACCGTGGAGGTTCGTCAATTTGATCAACTCGCAGTAAGATCAGTTCTGTAGCAATAAAAGATTCGAAAAAGAGCCTTGCGGAATAATCACGAAGTGCGTTCTCGTAAACAGCTGGTGATAGTTGATGCGCGATATCCATTCGCATGCGCTTCACCCATTGAAGCGATGGACAATCGTTCGCGCGCAGGTATTCATCAATCGCTTTCAATTGTTGTGCCAACCGCTGAACCGGTTCCTGATCCTGGACGCGGAGATAGATTGCATGCGGTGGCAGACCACTATAATTATTAAGAGTAACGGAAAAACTGTGTTGCAAACTGCAAATCTTGCTCAACCATCGAACAAGAGTTGATTCCATCGATTCCTTGGCAGTAAAATTCGCAATAGAGATAAAGGGTGTGATGGAATTCGCACCGGAGTTATATTGAAGGGCAAATTCGTTTTGTTCGAGCTGGATTTTTGTACCAATCTCGCGATCGGGCCGAATGGCCAGAATATACCGGTCGGCGTTGATTAACGCCGTGCTGATTATCGTCGCCTGTTTTGTATGCTCACCCACCCGCATATTCTAGTTTCTTTAGTATAAATATACTAAAGATTTTAGTATTCTAAAAAAGTTTTTTCCTTTGAAGTGGGAATAATGGCGATCAAAGCAGCGGTGAGGCAATCCTGACCAGGATTTGCAGGATTAAAGGATTAGCAGGATTAAAGGACATCACGATCATAAAACATTAGCACATTTTCACATTTCGCATATTCGCCAATCCTGAATTCAATCATTAAACTATTTAGGAGATTTTATCCGGTCTTACATCATGCCTTTAACCAGCCAAGTGCAATCAACCTATCGCACACAAGAATTCGCACATTCGCAATTAGCAATTCGCACATGCTCATTCCTCCAATCAACATCTCGAACATTGAGAATTTCGCACATTTGCATATTTCGCACATTCCCCAATTACCAATCTTTCTCCGGCTGCTTCACCGATCTGCTTTTATTCTGTTGCATCTTTTGCTGAACTT
>JACMLR010000526.1 GCA_014379515.1 Chitinophagaceae bacterium | reverse complement strand
TGTAATTTCAAACGCTTCTTTCAGGTACAAATTTCATGCGCAAACTTCTTTTCCTGTTATTTCTTTCCGCGTTTTCTCCACTTGCAGGTCAACAACTCTCACATCGCTTTTATCTTATTGGAGATGCAGGCGAGCTTAGCATCAATCAAAACGGATTGAAAGCATTGCTCGAACAGCATAACAACACCAGTATTCAATCTACAGTTCTTTTTCTAGGCGATAACATCTACCCAAAAGGTATGCCGAAAGAAGGAGCTAAAGGAAGAGAAAAGACTGAGCAGATTATGCAAGCACAGCTTTCGCTGATTGAAAAATTTAAGAGCGAGGTTTACTTTCTACCTGGGAATCACGATTGGCAGCGAGGGGGAAAAGCGGGAGTTGATTTTATACGAAATCAACAACAATGGATCGATTCGCTCAACAATCCGTTGATTCATTTTCAACCAACGGGCGGCTGTCCCGGGCCAATTGAAATTCCCATTGGCGATAAGCTGGTGCTCATCATACTGGATTCACAATGGTTTCTGCATCCGTGGGAAAGGCCGGAAGGAGAAGAAAGTGCCTGTGACGCGAAAACACCCGAAGATGTTTGGATAAAGTTGGAAGATGTGCTCGAACGTAACCGAAGCAAGCGCATTGTAGTGGCAGCCCATCATCCCATTTTCACCTATGGCGAACACGGTGGTGTGTTTACATTAACAGATCATTTATTTCCACTTTTATCTGTCAATAAAAACTTATACATACCGCTTCCAGTACTTGGTTCAATTTATCCTTTGTACAGAAGTATTTTTGGAAACATCCAAGACACCGCGCATCCAGTAAGCAAGCGTTACCGTCAAGTGCTTTCAACTTTATTGGAACGCTTTCCGAATTCTATTTATGTAAATGGACATGAGCATGCACTGCAATACGTTGTAAAAAATAGAGTACACTACGTTACTAGCGGTTCCGGTGCTAAGACTACCACCGTAAAACAGAAAGGATATTCTAAGTACGGTTCATCCAGACATGGATTTGCGTCTATTGATGTGTATGATGACGGAACTTCTGCCATTCAATATTTTGAAGTAGGCAATTCTGCTATTGCTTACGAAGTACGTCTTCCCACATTGCCGGTGCCAGTCGAAGAAGATAGCAATGCGCTTCCTGATTTTATTAAACCTGTATTAAGTCAAGCAAGTCTCCGTTACGATCGGGGACGAGGAAAAATGTTGGGCATTAACTATCGTGATGAGTGGAAACAGCAAATTGAAGTACCTGTATTTGATATTGGTCGCGAACACGGTGGGTTGAAGATTCTACAAAAGGGTGGGGGCATGCAAACCTTGTCGCTGCGTTTGGCTGATTCACTAGAGAATGAATATACATTGCGCAGCGTAGAAAAATACCCTGAGAAGGCTATACCGGAAATCCTTAGAGGAACGATTGCACAAGATGTAGTGCAGGATCAAATATCGGCTGCGCATCCTTACGGTGCTTTGGTGGTGCAAGACATGGCCAAGGCTGCGAATATATTTTATACAAAACCAACAGTGGTCTTTATTCCCGATGACCCACGCCTTGGTATTTACCGGAAGGATTTTGCCAACACACTGGCTTTATATGAGGAGCGCCCTGACGGAGATGCATCTAACAAGCCTCATTTTGGTAATTCAAAAAAGATTGTGAGCACGGATAAAGTATT
>JACMLR010000525.1 GCA_014379515.1 Chitinophagaceae bacterium | reverse complement strand
TCGCCTGCGTCCCATTCGCCTTTCAATTTCACGTTTATCGGAATTTGCTAATTTGCGCAACCCAACGCCATTATTCCTAATGATTTACCAATTCATTCACTACAGCTTACATTTTCTATTACCCGCCACAATTGCATTTGCATTCTACCGAAAGACATGGCAGCTCACCTACCTGATCTTTCTCGCTACCATGCTGGTCGACCTTGATCATCTTTTTGCCGCGCCGGTATATGCCCCATGCCGATGCAGCATCGGCTATCATTTCTTACATAGCTATGTCGCCATCCTGATCTATGTTGTATTGCTGTTCCCAAAACAAACCCGTGTTGTTGGTATCGGTTTACTTCTTCACATGGCAACGGATTATATCGATTGCCTGATGCAAAAGATTTATTGTTAACCCGGAGAAGGAATCCAACCTATATTTCCCCCTCCCACTCTTTATAAAACCGATCGACATATTCATTCATGTATTCATGTCGCGCCGCGGCCATCTGTTTCCCGGCAGCCGTATTCATCCGATCCTTTAATAAGAATAATTTTTCATAAAAGTGATTGATTGTTGGATCGGCATTCTTCTTATACTGCTCTTTCGACTTCATCAAATTCGGCTTAACTTCCGGGTCGTACAATTTGCGATTTTTGAAACCACCATAGTTGAATGCGCGTGCAATTCCAATTGCTCCCATTGCATCCAGGCGGTCAGCATCCTGGACAATATCCAGTTCCAGCGATTTAAATACTTGCTTCTCTTTACCACCTTTGAAAGAAATGTTCTCAATGATATTGACGACATGCGCGGTCGTTGCATCATCGACCTGTTGACTCTGTAGAAACGAACGCGCTTTGGCCGGTCCAATCGATTCATCCCCATCATGAAATTTAGAATCCGCAATATCGTGCAATAACGCACCTAGCTCTACTACGAATGCCTTGCCTGTTTCCTGTTGTGCAATTTGTTTGGCCGTTTTCCACACCCGATAAATATGCCACCAATCATGACCACCTTCCGCATCCTTCAATGTAGCTTTTACGTACGCAATTGCGTTTTCAATAATTTGATCCTTATTCATGTTTGATGAAGTTGGCTGTATAAACTTAATTGCATTGAAGCGAGTGAACATTTTCTTCGCAGCACAAGATATTGAGCAAACAGTAAATAACAGCAAAGTCAGCCAGACATAAAATTTGAACTTGCATCCTATCGAAATGTGTTAACTTTTATTCAAATAATTTTCTACCAACATAAATTCCTCATCATGAAAACAATGTCTTGCCTGGAACTTGGTGGCGCATGCGACGTTCAATTTCGCGGTAATAGTTTCGATGAGCTTGCGCCGCAAAGTAAAAAGCATGGAATTGAAATGGTTCAAAAGGGCGACCCGGCGCACCTTGAGGCCATGAACAAAATGCAAGGGCTTATGTCAACACCCGATCAGGTAAATGAATGGATGAATCAGAAAAGAAAAAAGTTTGATGCTTTGCCAGACGTTGAGTATGGGTCGTCACTCAATTCCCAATACTGAAACTTCTTTTTGCAACTTCTTTACGCCTGAATCTGGAGCGTGCTGATATGGGCATGACGAACGCTCACCGAATCACGAGACCCCACATTTCGCACATTTTGCATATTTGGCACATTCGTACTGTTTCGATGTAACTTAGGCACTAAATTAAATTTCATGCCTTCATCGCGTCGTCATTTTCTCTATCAATCTGCTTTATTAGTTCCTGGTTCTTTGCTGACACTGAATTCATTTGCTTCGTCAAAAGCAACGAAGTATAAAATGGGCTTGCAGCTTTTCTCAATTCGCCAACCGCTATCACAAGATGTTGCAGGTACCATCAAACAAGTTGCTGGTATCGGCTACGAGGATTGCGAAACCTACGGTTATGATCCGTTACAAGGAAAATATTATGGAATGAAGTCGGCCGATTTTAAAAAATTGTTGGTGGACAATAAACTGATCACTACCAGCGGGCACTATGATTTCACGAAGTATTTTGACAAGTCGGCAGACGATATGATGCGGTATGTTGACCAATGCATTGAAGGTGCCGATGCACTCGGCCAAAAATATATCACCTGGCCCTGGCTGGATCCAGCCTTCCGAAATCTTGAAAGCTTTAAAATATTAACCGGTAAGTTGAATACGATCGGTGAACGTATCAACAAAGCAAGATTAGGATTCGCTTACCATCATCACGATTTCGAATTCGTTGATCATGATGGAGTGAATGGCTATGAAATCATCATGCGCGAAACCGACCCCGCGGTAGTTAAACTTCAAATGGATCTTTATTGGGTGATGCATTCTTCGAAGCTCAGTCCTGCTCAGCTAATCGCCAAACAACCGGGTCGATTTGTAATGTGGCATATAAAAGACATGGATAAAGTGAGTCGCGATTACTCCGAGCTGGGTAATGGCTCAATCGATTTTACCACGATATTACCCGAATCAGCACGCGCCGGGCTTGAATATTATTATATTGAACAAGGTGGGAATTTCGCCAAAGACCCGATGCAAAGCGTAACAGATAGTGCGAAGTATTTCAAGAAAAACTTAGAGAAATATTTGAAATGAATTCCGACAGTATCTGTTTAGTAAGTCCTAGTTGACAAACGCCGTGAAATAATGCAGGACGTGCGTGAAAAGTTTAAAAATCTGAACATTTATAAGCGGATTCGTTTAGTTTTTTTGGAAGCGATTGCGCCCCTTCACAACTAAACCAACAGGTAAGGGTACAGGATTGGGCTTATCGCTTGCCTACGATATTATAAAAGCACACGATGGAGAAATAAGAGTAGATTCAATTCAAAATGAAGGAACGACGTTCACCCTGCTTATCCCCAAAAAATCGACCCATAATATAACTAACAAACAATTATTTTAAGTCAGCGGCATGTTTCAAATAACGATCCCCAAAACTATTGAATGAAAAAGTTAAAGACAATCCTCATCACCGTTTCACTGGCATTGGTGGTTTTTTCATCGCCTGCGCAAGACAAATTAATGGACAGCATTAATGATGCAATCAGCAGATCCAACAGCGATACTCAACGAATCAATCGCATAAATAACAAGCTCCAGGTAACTGCAATGCGAAATCTTGACACAACAATTAATATCGCAACAGATGCGCTGAAGACTGCTATAAAAATTAATTACTACAAAGGCGAGTTTGATCTGCGGATCCGATTGATAATGACTTATTCGTTTAAAGGATTATATCCAGAGGCGCGGCAACAAATGGACACCGTGCAACAAATTATTCAATCGGATAGGGATTCCATCGATTACACTGATTTATACGGTGCCAGGGGATTGTATTATGGAATACAAAGTAAATTTGATTCTTCGATAATCTGGCTCAATCATGCTATCCGGATATCTGAACGTCTGAAATTAAAAAAATTATTG
>JACMLR010000524.1 GCA_014379515.1 Chitinophagaceae bacterium | reverse complement strand
TATTCAGGATTCGTGGTACAAACTCAATCAACCTGAGCTCGCAACCATTGATCGTTATCGATGGAATGGTAACTTTTTCTGGCGATGTCAGTGGAACAATTGCAGCATCAAACGTGCTTTCAAATATCAATCCTTCCGATATTGAAAGCATGGAGATTTTGAAAGATGCCGCTGCCACCGCGATTTACGGAAGCCGCGCTGCAAATGGAGTTGTAATCATTACCACAAAACGCGGTAAAAAAGGCAAAGCGAAAGTTTCGTACGATGGCTGGGTAGGTTCAACAAAACCAACACGTATGTGGGAGATGTTGAACGCCGAGCAGTACATGCTGATCAAGAATGAAGGTTTAACTAATACAGGCGCTGCAGCTCGTTATCTTCCAACAAATGATGCAAACGGAAAATTAATAGATACGGACTGGGCCGATGTAGTCTATCGTACAGGTTTCTCTCATTCTCATAATTTGAGTGTGAGTGGTGCCAACGATTATACAACATACTTTTTTTCTGCTGGCTATACCGAGCAGGAAGGTATCGTTCGGAAAAACGATTTTAACAGAAAGACGATCCGTTTTAATGCTGAACATAAAGCAACCGGCTGGTTGTCTTTCGGTATTAATGGCTCCTACGTAAATGAGTTCAATACAGGCGCTATCAACTCAGGTTCTCTTCCAGGAACCGCGTTTGCATCAGCAGGTGCAGGACGTCTTGCATTGTCATTGCCTCCAAACGTTGGTGTGTATTTGAATGATGGATCATACAACCTGAATGGTAATGCAATTGGTAAAATGAGTAATACCGAGAACATTACATTTTGGAATCCGCAGCCGATCCTCGATCAGAACTACGGAAACACAACTAATAATCGCTTTCTTGGTAATGTGTTTGGTCAGCTTCGACCAATTAAAGAACTCACACTCCGTACCTCATATGGTGTCGACTACCTGAATACTGATAATGTAAGTTTTCTTACCAAATTGATTGGTGATGGATTTGCAAACGGTGGCGTTGCAACAAGTACGCTTGGCAAAAACAATCGTTGGACATGGACGAATACAGCGCAGTTCGACAAAACATTTTTGGATGATCACAGTATGTCGCTTCTTGTGGGTACAGAACAACAGCGAACAACCTTCGAAGGATTTGGTATTACAAGACAACAATTAAGCGACGATTTTTTCACCGTCATCCAGGGTGGTTTCAATACACCGCTAACTGCAGGACTTGGATTGAGTGAAAATTATTTGGCTTCATATTTCGGCCGATTGAATTATGATTTCAAGAAAAGATATTTCCTTTCAGGAAGCTACAGACGTGACGGATATTCCGCGTTTGCTCCGGGATTGAAATACGGTAATTTTTATAGTGTTTCCGGTCTTTGGGACGTTTCAAATGAATCATTCTGGAAAGGATCAATTGCGGATGTTGTAAACTCGTTCCGTGTAAGAGCGAGCTATGGTAAAGTTGGAAATATTTCAGGTATTGGCGATTTTGATTCTTACTCATTCTTCTCTGGCGCAGGTCAGTACAATGGCGGGTCAACGCTGATCTTCAACCAGGCTGGAAACGATCGCCTTACATGGGAAACCAGTAAGAAAACAGATATCGGATTTTCCTTCGGTTTATGGAATAACCTGATCACCGGTGAGTTTGCTTGGTATAATAATGACATTGATGACTTATTACTTCGCGTTCCAAATGCATTATCTACAGGTTTACCAAATCAGATCTTGCAGAACGTTGGTGCGATGTACAATAAAGGAATCGAGGTTACGCTTAATGCAACCCCGATCAACACAAAGAACTTCAGCTGGAATACTTCATTCAATTTTACTTATAACAAGAATGAGGTTACAAAACTGGTTGATGGTATCGCGAACATTCCAACAGCTACTCAGTTGGAAACAGCAAGCATCACACTACCAGGTTATTCTGTGGGTATGACGTATGTTGTAGAAAGCAGAGGAGTTGATCCTGCTACAGGAAGAAGAATCGTAGTAAATCAAAATGGACAGGAATTACTGTATGATCACTCTGCTGCACCAGGCAGCCGGTATACATTCCGTGAAACAGGTCTTGTTTCTCCTGATTTGAATCCAGGTCTTGCGCAGAAAGTTTGGAAAAACACAGCACCTAAATATTTTGGTGGTTGGGATAACACATTCCGCTACGGTGGATTCGATTTGAATGTACTCATGACTTATCAGTTAGGATTCTTCGTTTACAATGGAACAAGGGCAACAACACTCGATCAGCGTTTCTGGAATAGTAATGTTGAAGTTCTTAACCGTTGGAAAAAAGCTGGCGATGTTACGAACATCCCACGTCTTGTATACGCAGACAATACTTCTAACGGTTCAGCATACCCAATTTCTGAAAACGTGCAGAAAGGCGACTTCCTGAAAATGAGAAGCCTCGCTCTCGGCTACAGTGTTCCTCAGAAAATTTTGGGCAGAGCTAATATTTCAAACCTCCGTGTCTTTATCAGTGCACAAAACCTGTTTATCGTTACCGATTATCAGGGACCAGATCCAGAAGTTTCCTCAAACGGTACTGGAAACCTTAACCAGGGTGTTGATAGAAATACAGTGGCAAACGGTCGCGTATTGACATTTGGTTTGAATCTTGGCTTTTAATCAATAAAAAAACTTTGTATGAAAACATACTTATATAGATCTGTTTTTGTAGCTGTGTGTGCATTGTCCCTGCACAGCTGTGTTAAGGACGAATTTCTGAATCCCATCTCGCAGACCGCGCTTTCCGATGCAACTTCATTCGACACAAAACCCCGTATTGAAAACCAGGTAACTGGTCTCTATTCCGGGCTCAAGGCAGGTAACCTGTATGGTGGACGTTACTTTGTGTATAATGACGTACGTGCAGAAAACTTTTTATCAAACGATCCCAACCGCGTCACCGCACGCGCGGCCTGGGAGTTTTCTGAGAATGCCGCCGATAACGAGGTGAATAATCTTTGGGGAGCTGCATATACCGTTATTAATCGCGCAAATTTATTTTTGGATGGAATGGTTACAAAAGGCAATGATATAGCCGGAGCAGACGCTGCGCGATATAATGCCGAAGCTCGCTTCATTCGTGCTGTTTCTTATTATTCTTTACTTCAGTTCTTTGCTGCACCATATACAGATGGCAATGGTAGCAAACCTGGTTTACCACTTCGCCTTATTGGTATAAAAGGCGGAGGGTTGAACGATCTTGCACGCAGCACTGTCGGAGAAGTATATGCCCAGATTCTTGATGATCTAAATTTTGCAGAATCCAATTTGGCTGCCACGAACGGAACTGCGATTTTGAATACGTCACGCGCTCACAAGAATTCAGCGATTGCAATGAAAGTTCGTGTTTACTTGAGCATGGGCAACTATGCTAACGTAATAACTGAAGCGAACAAAATCGTATCGGCCGCAGCACCATTCACTTCACCAACTGGAGTTCCTCACGCATTGCAGGCAGATATCGCTACTGTTTTCAATAACTACACAACGACAGAAAGTATCTTCTCTATGCCGTTTACTGCAAATGATGCACCGGGTGGACAGAATTCGCTGGGTTCGTATTACATGCCAAACGGCGTTGGTGGTGCCTCCGGAATTTTTTATCTAAATCCTACCGGAGTTGTTGCCGATGCAAACTGGAAAGCAACTGACAAAAGAAGAACGCTTTTCATTCTGGACAATGGCGGTAAACAATGGCTGAGTAAGTTCGATGCACCCGGACCGTTCCTCGATTGGGCACCGGTGCTTCGGTATTCAGAAGTAATGTTAAGTCTTGCAGAAGCAATAGCACGTACAACCAATAGCGTTGATGCAAGAGCACTCGCTTTATTGAACGCAGTTCGCAATCGTTCGGACGCAACAACAACATTTGCACCAGCCGATGCACCAGCATTGATCGCTGCAATTCTACAGGAAAGAAACATTGAGTTTTTGGGTGAAGGTATCCGCAGCATCGATATCCTTCGTTTGATGCAACCATTCCCTGCAAAATCAATTCCCGGATTTACAGTTGCTCAAGTGCTTCCAAGTAATCCAGCATATTTGTGGCCAACTCCTTCTGAGGAAGTTCGCTACAACAAACTGATCAATTAATCTTTCGGTTACGAAATAAAAAAGCCTGGTTGCACATGCAGCCGGGCTTTTTTCTGCAGAAGATTATTACTAATTTGACATTGATTCAAATCACATCATTATGGTGTTGTCAAAAATTTTTATTCTTTGCCTGGCATTTTTTATTGGCAATACTGCATACGGTCAGTCCAACATGGATAACAATGCATTTTGGAATGATGCCAATGGACGGCCGCTAAAGATCAATACTGGATTTAGAGTTGAAGGAACACCATTCTATAATGAGCTTTACTGCCTGGCCGATGTGGTCATGATGAACGGACGAATTTACAAAGGAATCAAAGTGAAATTTAACCTCGCTGACAACAACCTCATTTTCGTTACGAACTCGGGCGAAGAAATGGCTGCTGCCTCACCGGTCAGGAGTGTCACTTTTCACAACTATGCAGAGAATAATATTTTTCGCGAAAGAGTGAACCTGACCAGTTTTTCTACTGCCCTCAATCAGCCCGGTGCAGAAATCTACGAGGTACTGGTTGACACTGGCTTGAAATTGATGAAGAAGATACAGGTAACTTATGCCGATGCTAAACCATACAATGAGGCGACTATAACCAGAACCTATAACCGCAAAGAAGTTTTGTACGCATTACCTTCTGGCCCGGATACAAAGGCAATAAAAATTTCGAGGAATGCCAACGATCTATTGCCACTGTTTGGAGACAAGCAATCAGAAATGAAAGTCTACTTGCGGGAAAATAAGGTCAATTTCAAATCCGATCAGGATTTGCAGCGAATATTTGAATACTATAACTCGTTGAAGAAGGGTTAACGCAATAACAATTCGCAAGGCTTCAAGCCAGTGTGCTTTTTGAAGGCAGTTGAAAAATGTGAGATGGAGGAGTAGCCGAGCATTACAGAAACCTCCGTTACACTAAGGCCTTTTTCGTACAATAAATACCGCGCATGTTCCATGCGTTGGCTTTGATAAAAATCGAAAATCGTTGTGCCGAATAATTCCTTGAAACCTTTTTTGAGGTAACATTCGTTGATGGCAACCTTGCGGCTCAATTCTTTTATCGTGAGTGGCTCACCGATATGTTGCAGAAGAACTTCACGAGCTTTAATAATCTTTTCCCGATCAGCTTCGTTCGCTAAGAATTTGCACTGGAAAGTTTCAATCTCTTTGTCTTCGCCAAGCATACACTCCAAACTATAAAGTAGGAGCATTTGCGTTTGAGCATTGATATAAATGTTTTCAAAACTACCGGAATAGGTATGATTCAACAGCGCTTCCAATACCATTCTCGTGCGCGTACAAAGTGAGAGGATTTTTGAAAAAGATGAGTTATGCGTAAATGTCAGCACCTCGTCAGTAAGTTTATCTTTCAACTTACCGGGTTTTACAAACTGGCTTAAGTGCATGGGAGAAAAACGGAAACTCACCACATCTACACTTTCTACACGCTCAACACAACTGCGCGAAGCATTGAATTTGCACATGTCGCATTCGATATCCTTTTGTTTACAGTACACATTTCCGCTAACGCAAAATCGTAGCTCAAAGTAGTTTTCCTGTGGCTCCGACTTCTTGAAATGATATACCATCATGCCGGTATCTTCCACTACCCATTTTGGTTGTTTACGATACCGACGTATTTCATATTGTACTGATCCCGGAATCTGACGTTCGCGACTTTGCAGCAAAACCATTTGATCTTGCATGATCGGTTGCTTGTACGCGAGCGCTAATATATCGGGAGGGTGAAACATAAAAGGAAGGCCAAAATTACGGTTCAAACACCAACCTGCCTAATACGGTGTGTAACCAAATAGTCACATTATTTGGGCTAATAAGCGTTAAGAACTTAACAATCAAGCATTTAAATTTGAAAATCTTAGCCGCTTACCTCCGATTAATCGAAGCTTTGATTACTTGACGCTGCTAACTTAAGCAGGCGATCAAACTGTTCCGGAGTGAGGTCGTTATAGAAGAAATACACGGGATCTAGCGGACGGCCATTTTTATGAACTTCATAGTGACAATGGGGACCGGTTGACTTTCCCGTACTCCCAACCCAACCGATGATCTCGCCACGCTTTATACGTTGTCCGTTTTTTACCTTGATCCGAAACATATGTCCGTACAGTGTTTCATATCCATAGCCATGGTTAATTATCACGTGATTTCCGTATCCGTTACCCAGGTTTCCTGCAGTACGAACTACCCCATTTGCGGTTGAATAAATCGGTGTTCCCTGTGGTGCGCTGAAGTCGAGACCCGCATGGTACTTAACTGTTTTATAAACCGGATCGATTCGATAGCCAAAGCCTGAGGCAATTCTCTTCAAATCGCTGTTGCTTACCGGCTGGATTGCTGGAGTAGACGCAAGTAGTTCCTCTTTGTTCTTGATGAAATTTCCGATCGCCGCGTATGATTTTTCCTGGTATGCCATTCGAAGCGTCAGGTTGTTAATTGTTTTGGTGATGGAATTCTCAAGCTCAATGCTATTCATACTCATCACCAGTTTAATTTCTTTTTGCTTTTCCATTTCGCGAAGGCGAACACTATCAGGTACTGGGTTGGCTTCAAAGATCGTTCGATAAACTTCATTATCGCGCGTCTCCAACTCTGTCATTTGTTGCTGGAGTTCCTTTGTTTTTTCATCCAATACTAAAAACTGCTGTTGTAATTGATCGTTTTCCTGACGTAACAATTTTTCATTTGCTGAAGGAAAATAACGATAAGCGATAGATACTATTATAATTGCAGTAACAATAGCTGCGGAGATAAAACCTAACACGCGCAGAAGGGTGACCCTAAGAGGGGTTTCCAGTTTTTCGTACCGGAGGGAATTGGTGTTGTAATAGTATTTGATTTTCTTC
>JACMLR010000523.1 GCA_014379515.1 Chitinophagaceae bacterium | reverse complement strand
TTCCAGGTTACGCCGTCGGTTCATTTTATGGTCTCGTTACCGATGGTATTTTCAGAACGGATGCTGAATTGCAAGCAGGCAATCCTCAATTCGGATATTCGCTCGACGAGCAACATACCTGGTTAGGTGATGTTCGATTCAAAGATATCAATGGAGACAAGCTTATTGATGCAAGGGATATCACCTTCATTGGAAACCCTCTTCCGAAATTCACTTATGGTTTCACCAATACTTTCCGCTACAAAGATTTTGATGCAACAGTGTTTATACAGGGAAGTCATGGCTCAAAAATTTTCAATTTCCTTCGCTGGCAGTTAGAGAAAATGGATAATCCTTTTCATAACCAATTGAGGTCGGTAAAGGATCGTTACACTGCAACGAACACCGATGGTAGCCTGCCGCGATTCACCAACCTGAACACGAATAACGTTTACATTTCAGATCGATATGTTGAGGATGGTTCTTTCATGCGCATTCAGAACATAACCATAGGATACAGAATTCCGAAAGGGGTTATCTCAAAAGCACTGATGAATTCATTCCGCGTTTATGTTTCTGTGCAGAATCTGAAGACGTTCTCCGATTACAGTGGTTACGATCCTGAAGTTGGTGCATTCAATAACAGCATCCGCCTGATGAATGTGGACGCTGGTCACTATCCGGTACCACGCACATATACAATCGGTGCAAACGTTGAATTTTAATCTAAACGATCTCTAAACAAATATTACAATGAAACAAGTAAGAATTTTTGCCTTCATCGCAGCTGTTGTGTTGCTGGCATCTTGCAAAAAAAGTTTTATTGAACGACCGTCACTTGATGGTACTACAGTTACAAACTATTACAATACGGCCGATGAAGTTCGTGCCGCTACAAGTACACTTTATGGATTACCCTGGTCGGGTTTTGAAAATCGGGCAATGGACGCCATCGGTGATGTTATGGCAGGAAATGAATATACTGGTGGAAGTGACGATCCTCCCTTCCTGAGCTTTTCATATTCCGCAACATCCGTTCGTATACAGGATGCATGGAGAGTGTTTTATAAAATTGGCGGTTGGACCAGCGCTCTTATCAAAACATTCGAAGAAAAGAAACAACAGGGTGGAAACGCTGCTTATCTTGATCCTGCAATTGCAGAATGTCATTTCCTTAAGGGCACGGTATATTTTTATATCGCGCGCATTTGGGGACATGCACCAATTGTGAACGATCCGGGTGGCATTGCATTGAGTGGAAATTTCAACATTCCACGTTACCTGAAAGAAGATGTTCTTCGTTTCGCGTTAGATGAGTTGCGGATGGCCGAAGCGGGCTTGCCAGAAACAGATGTGCCAGGCCGCCTTACAAAATATTCTGCAAAAGGGATGATGGCGAAACTCTACCTGTATCGCAAAGATTATGATAGCGCTAAAATCAAATCGCTTGAAGTAATCAACTCAGGCAAATATGATTTGTTTCCTGATTATGGTGCGATGTTCAATACGAGCGCGAACAATAATAATATCGAATCGCTTTTCTCCATTCAACACCAATTAACCGGTAATCCATGGGGTTCGGCCAATCAAATGAATCCTGATCGCGGCCCGGGTAACCTGCAAACTTCTGAAGCGAGTATGTGGGAACTGTATATTCCATCAAGGGATATTCTTACTGCATATGAATCCGGAGATAAAAGAAGAAAGGGTTCAATTATGGAACATGGCTGGAGTAAATCAGATTGGAAGCCGACAAATTCCAATGCAACGTACAATGCGTTTATGTCAAACGGTTATAAGTATGACACGTTACAGGCCGTTGGCGAAGGTGGTCAGAAAAATACGACTCGCGCCAATATCGCAAAATATGTTGTTGGACCTGGTAAAGGATTTGGGGGCGAATTAGTAATCGGTATGAATTCTGGTATCAACACCATGGTACTTCGTTATTCAGATATTTTGTTGATATATGCCGAAGCAGTTTTAGGCGCACAAGCAACAACGAGTGAAGCAACAGCGTTGGCGGCTTTCAATAAAGTACGTGCACGTGCAGGTCTTGCACCCGTTGCGGCCATCACTAAAGATGTTGTTTTGAGAGAGCGCCGCGTTGAATTCGCGTTTGAAGGCGACTTTTGGTTTGATATTCAACGTCAGGGATTTGCAAGAGCCAAGCAAATTATTGAAGCACAGAACCGCGGTACAGCTGAATCGCCTGCGTATGCAACTTTTACGGAGCAGTACATGTTCCTTCCAATTCCGGCAGGGGAAACACTGCAAGATCCAGAATTGTTGAAAGATCCTGTTCCGTATTATTAATCTAAATCTGCAAATCGTTTCAAAATGAAAAAATTCATTCCAAATAAACTAAAACGTCTCGTAGTAGTGTTTGCAGCCATCGCGATGACGATGAGTGCTTGTAAAAAAGACTCAGACGGTAGTCCCGATATTGATGCAGGTAACATGGCTTCGGGCACGATAAATCCAGGGGAAGCACCTGGTGGCGAAGTAATTATTCTCAACGGTGCTGGGATCGGTGATATCCGCAGCATCGTGTTTGATAAAAATAATGTGCCAGCTCCTTTCCAATCGA
>JACMLR010000522.1 GCA_014379515.1 Chitinophagaceae bacterium | reverse complement strand
CTGTCTCCTGTATTCTACTTCCCCCCTTCTATTGGTAAATTAAACGATTCAAAAAATTTCTTACTATTCGCATTGTCCAGCGTTCCGGGTTTGGCCACCGTCTGCAACATGTAGAATTTATTCTTAACCAGGAACATCCGTTGTAACGCAAGAAACGACTGGTCACTAATTGTCACTTCAGAAACAACACTCCGGCCTGGAAATCCCTTGTACTCGGTTTCCGTTACACTGGTAACTTTCCCATTCATATTGCGTGCACTTCCTTCTGCCGCACCCTGGAAGAATTTGCTTAATTGTTCTTTTGGCAGGTCAGAATGTACTTTGTCGGCCGGGTACTGACTGAATGCTGTCATATATACCAGGTTATCGTCGGCCTCATCTTCATTTTGCAACATTGCCATATGCATTGTAAGATTGCCCACCGCAGTCGGTACACTTCGCGTTTGCTCTTCCGGTTTTTTCGGCATTGTGATTTCGTACCCGCCCTCTTTAGAACTGTACTTATACCAATCCTGAACAACTCGAAAACTGGTGGAACCCGTTACTATTACCAGGATAACAGCAATTAACTTCTTACGCATGGTTTATCGTTATGACGTATAAAAAAGGGCGCATGCATTTCTGCACCGCCCGTAAAATTATAATTATGGGTTTATCTTCCAAATAGTCCTTTCACATTATCCATAACACCGGCGCCGCCGCCGCCACTAAACATGGCCATGATATCCTTCAGGTCGGTATCACCATCTCCGTCCTTATCAAGACCGCCCTTGAATTTTGCAATAAGTCCCGCGATGTCCATACCACCCGTTTTTCCACCACTCAATTGGTTGAATATGCCCTGGATATCAAAACTATTATCGCCGGGGTTATTCGTCCGGCTTACAAGATTCTTCAACACTGATGGTACCAACCCTCCTGCAATATTGTTTGCCGAGCCCTGGTCAAGATTGAATTTATTCATCAGGTTTTGAATCACGTTTCCCGAAACATTTTGCACAACGGGGTTATCCTGGTTGATTGCATCTTCTTGCCCGCCAAACATTCTTAAAACATCTTTAATTCCATTTCCCCTGAGCATGTTTTGCAAACCGCCAGTAATTGAGTTGCTTGTAGTCTCGATCGCTTCATCATTGCGCTCATTTGGTATTGCCGGATTATTGATGATAGATCCACCGGCCTGTTCTTTAACAAGTTTGATTAAGTTTTCCAGCATAAGTATCGTTTTTAGTAGGAGTAAGTTAAGGATTTGGAAAGAAAAAAGATGTACTTGTTGATAAGAGTGATCGGGATAATAACGAAATGATCATTTTAGTTTTGCTTCGCCAGCTTTTCGGCATTTTCCGCAAATAGCAATGCGTCAATAAATTCCTGGATATTACCATTTAATACATCAGCAAGATTATAAATGGTAAGTCCAATCCGATGATCGGTTACCCGGCCCTGTGGGTAGTTATAAGTTCGGATCTTGGCACTACGGTCGCCCGTACTAACAAGGCTTTTGCGCTGACGCGAGATTTCGTCTTCCTGTTTACGTACTTGTTCTTCATACAACTTTGTACGCATCATTTGCATTGCTTTCTCGCGATTACCAAGCTGAGTTCGTTCTGTTTGGCAAATGATGACGGTCCCTGTCGGAAGATGGGTCAGCATCACTTTTGTTTCAACCTTGTTTACGTTTTGTCCGCCCGCACCGCCGCTTCGTGAAGTTTCCATCTTCACGTCACTTTCTTTCAATTCAAAATCTACTTCTTCCGCTTCAGGCATCACGGCAACAGTTGCTGCGGATGTATGAACCCTGCCACTCGCCTCCGTATCCGGTACGCGCTGTACCCGGTGAACTCCACTTTCAAACTTCAACGTTCCATATACATCTTCGCCAATAACTTCCAATTGAACCTCTTTATATCCGCCAACTGTCCCTTCGTTCTCACTCAAAATTGCCGTTTTCCATCCTTGCGACACGCAATAACGCATGTACATGTTTAATAAATTTCCGGCAAACAAACTCGCCTCATCACCACCGGTACCGGCGCGAATTTCAATGATCGCATTCTTATAATCCTGTGGATCTTTTGGGATCAATAATTTCCTGATTTCTGATTCCAATTGCACCTTTCGTTCTTCCAATGGGGGCAATTCTTCTTTTGCGAGTTCGCGCAATTCGGCATCGTCACCATTCAATGCATCGCGATAAGTGGTAAGATCAGATAGCGTTGTTTTATAATCGTCATATGTCTTAACAACCTTTTCAAGACTACGATATTCTTTGCTTAAGGCGCTGAACTTTTTATTATCACTCACTACTTCCGGGTTCGTTAGAGCAACGCCCAGATCCTCGAAACGCGCACGTATTGCTTCTAATTTGTCTAACATTGCAAATGTTCTTTTTGGGGTATCAGCTGTAGTGCAAATCCGGGCTCCTCACTTCGGCTGTACCAATTCTTTTGAGCTTTTAAAGTCCGCAAAGTTAAATGTTTAAATGGTCATATGGGATATCGAAAATTCAACGCCAGGCAGCTTTTTACAGGGAATGAGATGCTTGATGATTCGCAGGTTCTGATCACCAAAACCGATGGCTCAATCGAAGAAATAGTGCCGATCAATGATGCTGGCGATGATATCCAAATTGTTGATGGATTGCTCACTCCTGGATTTATTAATTGCCATAGTCACCTGGAATTAAGTCATTTGAAAGGTGTTATTCCTGAAGGAACTGGAATGAAGGATTTTGTTCTTGCGGTGATGGAGAAACGACATGTTACAGACGAGCAAATATTTTTTGCTATTAATAATGCAGAAGACGAGTTAATAAAAAATGGTATTGTGGCAGTTGGCGATATCTGCAATACGCTCACAACCTTGCCGCAAAAACAACGGGGGCGGATCTATTATCACAACTTTATCGAAGTGAGCGGTTTTATTCCCGCTGGTGCAACAACACGTTTCAATCGAAGTGTAGATTTCTTCAATGCATTTGCATCGCTTTCTCAATTACCAATCGAATCCAACTCAATCGTACCACATGCTCCTTACTCTGTTTCTACTGAACTTTTTAAATTAATTCTCGACTTTCCTGGCAATCATATTATTTCTATGCACAACCAGGAATCGAAGGCTGAGGAAAATTTGTTTTTAAATAGAGAAGGTGAGTTTATCGATTTATACAACCAACTCGGACTGGATATTGGTCACTTTCAGGCGACCCATAAAAACAGTTTGCAGTCTGTATACAGTAATTTCAGATCCAACCAGCGACTCATTCTCGTTCACAACGTTACAACGAACGAGAATGATATTGCGTTTCTGCAGAAAAGCGATACACGAATTAATCGTGACCTCTTACATTTCTGTCTTTGTCCAAATGCAAACGAGTATATAGGGAACGGTCTGCCAAATATCAACGTGCTTGCAAATTCCGGGTATGACATTGTAATTGGTACTGACAGCCTTGCATCAAATCATCAACTCAGTATTTTAGAGGAACTGAAAACGCTCCAGGAACATGAAAGCAGTTTATCGCTTCCGAAAATATTGAAGTGGGCAACACTTAATGGTGCAAAAGCGTTGGAAGCAGAACAACTTTTCGGCAGTTTTGAAAAAGGAAAACGACCGGGCGTAGTTTCGATAAGTAATATCGAACAACAACGCTTAACGAAAGCGTCGAAAGTTACCCGTCTTCTTTAATGCTATTTTCTTTTTACGATGTTGTATGTAAATGGAACGATTTTAATTTCATCCACTTTTACCGGCGCAACTTTTGGTCCACGCGAGTTTTGTGTTTGATCGTCTTTAAAGGTATCGTTGTAAAAAGATTCGAACGATGATCCAATACCTCGCGATGTACTGCGACTCTGTATTGCTTTCAGGTCCATCGCATTTTTAGTAATGAGTATTTTCATGAAATCCTTGCCATAGGGTGGATACAATTTAATCGGTCTCGTGACGAAGGTTTGGCGCGATGAAATCTTATAATCATCAGCAGTACTATTTACATCCGACGGATCTGGGATTATTACTGCAATCGCGTTATCGGGCATGATATCAAGCACGCTAAGATAAATTGGATAGTCTTGCAAGTTTCGAATACGAATAACAAAGCCTTCATTTTCGGTTTCGTCGTCGTTGGCCTCTGCAAATTCAATTTCACCGTGTGCATTTGTTATCTGCGGCATCGATTTACTTACGATCAATGAATCAATGCCATTAATTGTTTTGATTGTACCGGGAATGAATTCAATTTGTACGTACTCAAAAACCTTCGCATCAGAAGCGGTCGCAATCGTGCGCAAATACTGCGCGCGCGAATACTGTTTCACCGATTGCCAGATCCCTTCAGTTTCCGTTTCTGATAGTTTGTTAGTGGCCGATGCTGGCCATGGTTTTTCCCAAAGAACACTATCATTGGTCGAAACAACCTGTAAAAGCTGCTGTTTTGTTTTTGGATCGGTGTAGGCTGTAATCGAAATATCTGAATTCGGTTGATCGAGCATGATATATTGAAATGGCTTCATTTTTTCACGAAGCAGCGCAGCCACGTCGGGTTGCGGTACGTCGATCTTCACAGCAACAGTCATTTCACCGAAGCTTTTGCTTTCAAAAACAACATTGTACGCTTTGTTTCTTTCAGGCACTGCTGTAGTGAAACTGCCAGTTGATTTCACCATTCCGGCATCGATAATTTCGCCACTTGCGATTGGTTTTGCTGTGGAGAAATCAGTAATGTCTACAGGGAAAAGATTGAATTTTGCTCCTTTTGCAATCGCATGAATCGTCCCTCTCGGAATATCAATTGTATTGTTATTGTTCCATCGGTCAACACGAATAATATCTGCGGTCTCAACATATTTTCCTCCTAAAACCTGTTGGTCCGTATTGCCTTCGATCTGCGGGTTTTGAAAAGGCTTCCACGATTGTATATCCGTCTTGATCTTCTCAAATAAAATTTTGTAATTGATTGGCCCCGAGGTTTGCGCCAATGCCCTGCAAAACGCATAGCTCAGCGAACCCACGCCATTGCGATCGGCATCCTTGGTTTCATAATTCAACTGATCAGCACTTGCCGCGCTAATCACAACCATGTTCGAAAGCAATTCTTTGTCGTCGAACACACCGCCCACTTCAGTTCCGCGGGAAGCGCTGATTGTTTTGCTGTATCCTGCCGGCTCGCATTTTTCATCAGCACCCCTGGTAACGGCGATGTCCTGGCCACGGGTTGCTGTACCGGAATGACAGGCATCCAGTAATACGAGCAAACTTCCATCCTTGCCAATGATCTTTCTTAGCTGTTTTAACCTGTCTCCAAGCTCATCATCCCGTAAATGATTTTGACCAGTATATCCGTTTCCATAACGCATATTGGCGTCATAAGGAACCAGTGCTTCATCATATCCATCCGATTCATCTTTTCTTCCATCATCGAAAATCTGTTGACCATGACCCGAAAAATGAAATACGATAATATCGCCAGGTTTTGCACCTGCGGTCAGACGATCGATTGCGGCCACTATGCCTGCGCGGGTTGCGTCCTTATCTTTTAAAATTTGAATATCATTCTCCGCAAAACCCTGTGCGAGAAGCGCCGGTTTCATATAATTGATGTCATTGAGCGAGCTAATCGATTTCCACCCGGTTATTGAATCGTAGCTTCCAATTGCAATAATCAATGCAAGTTTTCGTGGTTCTGTTGCTTTCGGAGTTGCTGAAGCGATAAGAATGAACAGCGATATCAAAGCGATAAAAAATCTCATGGGGGAAAATAGATAGTTCCCTTCAAATATAAAAGCATGGGGGACACTATCTATCCGTACTGGTGGGGATTTTGACTATTATCTTCCGGCGTAAGTCCTTTTAACAAGCTCTATTGAGTTTCGGTTAAAATGTAAGGGTAAAAGCTGTGCCCTCACCATCCACGCTATGAACCTGGATGGTGCCCTTATGCAACATCATAATTTGTTTACAAAGGCTAAGGCCGATACCACTCCCGCTTTTCTTTGTACTGAAGAATGGAATGAAGATTTTATCCATCAATTCATCAGCGATGCCAGTACCGTTATCGGCAATTTTTAGCATTACCTTATTTGATTGGAGGACACCTGCTGATAATGTGATGCGTGGATCAGGTCGGTCCTTTAGTGCTTCCATTGCATTGACCAATAAATTGATTAATACCTGTTCAACCAAATTGGAGTCAACCTCCATCATCAGGTCTGGATCTTTTAAAATTACTTCTATATCGATGCCCTTTTGTTCCAGGGTTGGAGCCATTAACTGATTTAGGTTCTCAAACATGTCGCGCATGTTTCGAAGCGCGTTTGATGATCCAGCCATCTCAAAAGAGGCGATTTCGCATGCCTCGCCAAAGCCTGCAATATTTGGCACAGATTCGGTGCCTCCTCGGCGTTCGCGTTCCTGGTGCCCGCCGATATTCTGCGGGTGTAGCCGTACGCCACGGCGGACATACAACGCACCAACACCTTTTGGGGCATATATCTTGTGCCCGGAGAGCGAAAGTAGGTCGCAACCGATCACTTCGACGTCTATCGGTATTTTGCCCGCGGCTTGAACTGCGTCTGTGTGAAACCAGATCTTTCTACCTTTTACACGGAGTGATCTGGCCATACGGCCGATTTCCTCGATAGGCTGCATCGTGCCGATCTCGTTATTTGCGGCCATTACGGAGATGAGGATAGTTTCATCGGTGATCGCGGCTTCGATGTCTTCGACCCGCACGATTCCATTTTCGTAGACCGGCAAGTAGGTCACGCTACAGTTGTATTTTTCAAGGTCCTCACAAACGTTTTTGACTGCCGAGTGCTCGATCGCG
>JACMLR010000521.1 GCA_014379515.1 Chitinophagaceae bacterium | reverse complement strand
TCTGTTTGTTATGTTTTCGTTCCTGATAAAAGTGATATGAACTGAAACGCGATTTATAAGCTCATCATTTCCTTAAACTTGACGGTTTGTCTCCGACTAACTTCAATTTTCTCCCCTCCTTTCAACTCAAGCAATAGGCCACCATTAAAATATGGTTCGATCTTATCAATTAATCGAAGGTTCACAATATGCTTACGGTTTGCGCGAAAAAACATTTTTTCATCAAGGCGTTCTTCCAATGCGTTGAGAGATTTTAAAATGAGTGGTTTATTGCTTGCAAAATAAACTTTTGCATAATTTCCGACGCTTTCAAATAACCTGATCTCGTTCAATTTTACGAACCAGCAACGTTCTCCGTCTTTTACAAACACCTGGTCTTGTTCATATAGAATGGAGCGATTCACGTTCATTGGAATTCCCGCACCACCCTGATCGCGATCGTCCTGCAAGTGCAATTTCTGAATCGCATCAGCGAGTCTTTTCGGCTCAACTGGTTTCAACAGGTAATCAAGCGCATTAACTTCAAATGCTTTCAACGCATACTCATCATATGCTGTTGTGAAAATCACGTTCGGTGCACGGTCAAGTTCTGCTAACAAATCAAATCCTGTCTTCCCGGGCATTTGGATATCAAGGAAGATAAGATCCGGATTCATGTGTTCAATCTTTTCAATTCCTTCTCCTGCATTTGCGGCTTCAGCTACCACTTCAATTTCAGGATAGTCCATCAGCAGTTTCTTCAATTCATTACGGGCCAATCGTTCGTCATCGATAATGATTGCTTTAATCATAGCTATTAGTTTGTAATTACGGGTATTAATACTTTGGCTTCCACGATGTTTCCATTTACCTGTTTGATCTCGAAATTTGACTTATCACCAAACAACAACTTCAACCTGTTTTTTGTGCTTGATAAACCAAACCCCTCCTCGTTTACTTGCCCATTCAGGATGCCGGAATTCTGAACAATCAATTCATGAAAATCACCTTTGAAATCTGAAACAATTTTTATCACACCACCTCTTACTTCTTTACCAATACCATGTTTTATCGCATTTTCAACGAGGGTTTGTAACATCATCGGTGGAACTGGTTGGTCGAGCGTATCCTCATCAACCTCGTACTCTACCTGCAACCGATCTTCGAATCGAATATGTTCCAATGCGAGGTAATCTCTAACGATGTTGAGTTCTTTTTCGAAAGGTACTGTTTCCAGTTTTTCAGCCTGCATACTGCTTCGCAGGATGGTACTAAGTTCGGTGATTGCATTTCGCGCACGTCCGGGATTTTCATCGATCAGTGCCCGGATGCTGTTTAAGGCGTTAAAGATGAAATGCGGGTTGATATGCGATTTGATCGTTTTCAGCTCGAGCTCCTTTACCAGGGCTTCCAGCTTCAATGTGTCAAGTTGCTGACGACGGCTCTTCTCGATGTAGTGGTAAAAATAGTAGATGAGTACCCATGGGATAATGAAGATACCCAGGTTCAAAAAGTTCATCAGGAGTTTGGACAGGAAACTGGTTTCCCGATCGCTTAGCCGAAAAATATAATAAAATACCATCACGACCAGGCTATAAAGTATGCTGGTACAAATGATTGCAGCGATCAGGCGGGTTCCCATCTTTTCGATTGGCAAGAGCATCCAGCCAGATCGGCGGATGTATTCCCGAAGCAGATGAGTACTGATAATACCGCTCGTAACGTAGATGATCATCTTAAGAATCTCATCGAAGGTGAGCCGTTCACTATCCCGGAAAATGACCACGTAGAATAATAAAGAGAATCCTACTAATCCCCACCCACCTATCTGGCAAAGCCAGTAATTCGATATCCGGTTAAAAATTTTCATATATGCGTAAAACAAAGCTACTCATTCACCTTCCCATTGACTGCTAATTGGGATATGTGGTGATATATATAGTCCATCGGCTGCCGCTTTTTGAAGGACAAGTGTTCAAAATACGGCATTTTACCAAATTACTCTCCCGATTGAACTACTCCCTTGTCTTTTTGTTCTGCTAAAATGCCGGGCATTATTTGACGGCCGTTAGAAAAACGTATTTTTGATGCCGAAACCTACTATCGAATGGAAATCAAGCCGGGCCCACTCTTAAACCAGATCAATTCCCCTACGGATGTCAAAAAGCTTACGCGCGAACAATTACATCTTCTTTGCGAGGAACTTCGTCAATACATTATCGATGTCGTAAGTGTCCATGGCGGGCATTTTGGTGCCAGCCTCGGCGTGGTTGAACTCACTGTTGCACTTCATTATATCTATAACACACCGTACGATCAGCTTGTTTGGGACGTTGGTCACCAGGCTTATGGCCACAAAATTCTTACCGGCCGACGCGATAATTTTCCGACAAACCGGAAATACGAGGGCCTTAGTGGTTTTCCAAAGCGTTCTGAAAGTGAATATGATACGTTTGGCGTTGGTCACTCCTCCACTTCAATTTCTGCTGCACTCGGAATGGCGATGGCCGCCAAATATAAAGGCGAGGACCGGAAGTCTGTTGCAATAATCGGCGACGGCTCTCTGACAGCTGGTCTTGCCTTCGAAGCAATGAATCACGCCGGCGTTGCCGATACCGACATGTTGATTATCCTCAATGATAATTGCATGAGTATTGATCCAAACGTGGGCGCACTCAAAGAATACCTGACTGATATCACAACTTCACCAACGTATAACAAGTTCAAAGATGATATCTGGAAGGCATTAGGCAAACTTCCGGTTGGTAAAAACTTCAGCCGGGAAATGGCGAGCAAACTGGAGCATAGCATCAAAGGCTTTGTTAGCAAGAGCAGTAATTTATTTGAAGCGTTGAAGCTTCGTTATTTTGGCCCGATCGATGGACACAACATCACCAAGCTCGTGGATACGTTGCAGGATTTGAAGAATATTCCGGGACCGAAACTGCTTCATATTATTACAGTAAAGGGAAAGGGATATGCGCTGGCGGAGAAAGATCAAACGAAGTGGCATGCTCCGGGTTTGTTTGATAAAGTAACAGGTGAAATTCATAAGAAGAAATACGACATCCCTCAGCCACCGAAATACCAGGACGTATTCGGTAATACAATCATTGAACTCGCAGAGCAGAACCCGGCCATTATGGGGATCACCCCGGCCATGCCATCTGGCTCATCATTAAAACTAATGATGGAGAAAATGCCTGACCGGGCATTCGACGTGGGCATTTGCGAACAACATGCAGTTACACTCAGCGCCGGACTTGCAACACAGGGCATGCGTGTATTTTGCAATATCTATTCTTCCTTCATGCAACGCGCCTACGACCAGGTGGTGCATGATGTTGCAATACAAAAACTACCTGTAGTATTTTGCCTGGATCGTGCCGGACTTGTTGGCGAAGATGGACCAACACACCACGGTTGTTATGATATCGCTTATTTCCGTTGCATTCCAAATATGATCATCAGCGCACCAATGAATGAAAGCGAATTGCGCAATCTCATGTATACTGCCCAGTTAGAATCAACGAAACTACCTTTCGTTATTCGGTATCCAAGAGGCGAAGGTGTTATGCCTGAGTGGAAAACGCCATTGAAAGAAATTGAAATCGGTAAAGGCCGCAAATTGAAAGATGGTAAAGAGATTGCAATTCTTTCTTTTGGACATCCCGGAAATTTTGCTGCTGCCGCAATTCGCGAACTGCGAGCTGAAGGTATTGAACCGGCGCACTACGATATGCGTTTCGCCAAACCAATCGATGAAGAGTTACTTCATGAAGTGTTTGCGAAGTATAAAAAAATTGTCACTGTTGAGGATGGAACTGTCGTTGGTGGCTTTGGATCAGCAGTCCTGGAATTTATGGCCAGCAATGGCTATAAGGCAGATGTCAAAATTATGGGCATCCCGGATCGAATTGTAGAACATGGAACACCAAAACAGCTTTATAACGAAGTTGAAATGGATGCAGCTGGTATTGCGACAGCGATTCGTGCAATTGCCAGAACAACAGTTTCCGTTGCCTAGTGCAATCGATCTCATTTCACAATAATTCTCCTCAGATTAATTGATGCTGCGCAGCCAGTTTTATCAATGATGCGGTATTGTTAACCTGGAATTTTGCCAGTAGATTTTTTCGATGTGTATCAACGGTATGCAAACTAATAAACAGTTGATTTGCTATTTGAGTATTTGTTAATCCATTCGAGATTAACTGCAGAATTTCCTTTTCTCTTGTGCTTATTACCGGAACAGGTGACTGAATATGCTTATTGATATCCAAGGTATTGATGTCCATACTCAGGTATAATTTACCTTCATGTGCGCAAAGAATGGCTTCCTCAATTTCCTCACGTGATGCACTTTTTACGAGGTACCCTGATGCCCCATTCTGGATCATTTGAGAAATATAGCTACGCTCCTTAAACGTACTCATTGCAAGCACTTGAATTTTCGGAAACTCTTTTTTGATTTTTGCAGTGAGCTCGATGCCGGTAATCTCGGGTAGGTTTATATCGACGATTGCTACATCGATCGAAATACTTTTCAACTTACTCATCGCATCAAATGCATTCGTTGCGGTTCCGATAAGATCGATATAGGCAATTTGCTGAAGCATTGCTTTCATTCCTTCCAAAACCATTGGATGGTCATCCACAATGAACAACTTAATTTTTTCCATATTAATCAATTATACAATCGATGTGAACTGACGTGCCCTTACCGGGAGTTGTTTGGATATCTAAATTTCCCTTAAGGTAATCGACGCGGCTTCTGATATTACTCAATCCCGCTCCGCTGTTATTGTCCACTTCGGATGCATCAAAGCCACGCCCATTATCTTCAACAGTAATATTCAGGTTATTATCATGCCTCATAACTTGCACAAACGCGCTGGTTGCGCTTGCATGCTTTACAACATTATTGAGCAATTCCTGCACGATTCGATAAACGACAATTTCGGTTGATGGATCAAGACGATTTTCAAGTCCGTGGAATTGGGCGTTGATTTTGAGTGGTTGCGATTCCGATAACCCCTCGCAATAATCCTGGACTGCCTGCTGCAATCCAAGTCTCACAAGTGCTTCGGGCATCATGTTATGTGCAACCCTGCGCATTTCCCCAATAGAATTATCTAGCTGCCCGAGTGCTTTTGAAAAAAGACGGGCACTTTCTTCGGATAAAATAAGATCTCCTTTCATAGCTCCTAAGGATAATTTAACTCCGCTAAGCATGCCGCCAAGTCCGTCGTGAAGATCTTTCGCCATTCGACCACGCTCTTCTTCCTGTCCTTTCAAAAGCGAATTCATCGAAACAAGCTGCTTCTCCTGTTCCAACTCCTTTATGCGGCGGGCATGTAGTAGCTCGGTTTGTTTGGATAATAATTGTTTATTTCTTGAATTACGAAATAGCAAAGCGATGACAACTGCAAGTGTAATAAGTCCGGCGAGTAAGGAATAATTAAAAACGCGTCGTTGTCGCAGTTCAAGTTCCTGGATCTTGTGTTGCTTTTGAAGATTGTCAATGTCGATTTGCCTTTTCGCACTTTGGTATCGTGCTTCGAGGAAATCGATCCGCTTCAACCGGGTTTCGGTTTGGATGCTATCCTTTAACTCTTCGAGTTTTTTTCGAAAGGCGAGCGCGTCTTTTGTATTCCCACGCTCTTCGAAAAATTCACTTTTCAATTCGTACCAGTCTTTGCGTAACTCACGAAAATTATATTTCGTTATAATCGCATCGACACTATCGATCTCATTTTGCCCGGCGTCGTACTTACCTGTATTGACGAAACCGACGGCAAGATGAACGCGGCAAACCGCTACATCGTACGGTGAATTGATCGATTGCGCATACGGTAGCGCCTGGTTGTAATAAAATATCGATGAATCATATTTTTCAAGCTTCTCATAATACCACCCGAGATTATTATCGACAAGATAGAGATCGTATTTGTTTCCTGTGGCAGTTGCTATCGTTCTTGCCTTATTGAGATAAATAAATGCAGAATCGTATTTTGAAAGATTGATCAACGTCGCTGCAAAACCAATATAGCTGGTCGGAGAACTTTTAATTAATCCATTCTTTTCAGCGTTTGCAACAGACCGCCGGTTATATTCCAGGCTTTTTGTAAAATAACCGAGCTCAGCATAAGTGGTAGAAATGTTATTGAGTGTGACCGCCAGGTTTTTTGTGGGATCTCCATAATAATCATACACGTTTGCAGCATCGGTAAACGATGAAACAGCGCCTTCATAATCTCCATTCAAATAAGAAACAACTCCAAGGTTATTTTTTAACGATGCCTGGAAGAGGTTAAGAGCTTGTGATGTATCAGCTTCGTTTCCGATCTTAACTGCTTTCTCATAGAGTTCGTATGCCCGTGCGGGATTACTCTTCGTGTAAAGAACGCCTTCCATCTCGAGGGTCGTCATAGTTATGAATGGCGATGAGTCTCTCGCATTTATTCGCTTCGCGAGATTGAGGTACTTGAATGCCACGGCAGTATCGATATTCTCAAAGTATTTAGCTACCTGCGCAATCCGGCCAATGCGTAATGAATCGCCTTCTACCCTGTTCACCCAACGTTCGAATGTATCAACAACAGATTGACCTCGGCTTTGCAGTACTATAAGTGATAGTAAGCATGCTAATAAAATTGGAGTGAAGTTGTTACGGGGATTCATGATGAGGGGGCTCCTTCTCCTAAAGGTAGCCGATCGTTATATCAAATTTCCACAGGTATTTCAAAATACCGCTTTCAGGGGATGGTAAAATCCGCCGTTGGCGGGATTGTTTTAAAAACCAGGAAAGAGAAAATTTGCATTCTGTTTCAATCTTCCATCCTATCAATAACTGCGATTCGTAATCTCCTGTCATTTGTCAGACTTTAAACCAGCTAATATGAAACTGTTATTCATCCTTCTTACATCCGCAGCGTTTATTAACGCCCAGGGGCAAACGACTGCCAAAAAACCGGCTAAACCAGCGGTAAGATATGACACCATCATCGTAAAGCATGTAACCGCTCCGCCCAAAAAGCCAGTAACAAAAGCAGAACCGCCGCCATTACCAGTTCCGGAATTTATTAATCAGCCTTACTATTTTGATAAAGAAGGTAATCGAATTATCAAACTTGAAAACGGTACTGCCCAATTGGTAACGAAAAAGAAAAGCCTGGGCTTGAAAGGTGCACGGCAATATTTCACAATGCCTGAGGGATCATCGCGTGTGCGCTTTACTGCGAGAAACAATATAACATTCCTTATTAAAACAAGTGGAGATGTAATCGACTTCACCTCGTACATCAAGCTCTACAAGTTCGTCCCGATTGATCAAACGCGCGAAGTGACGATAACATCGAAAGAAGGCGTGCTAACAGATAAAGAAGAAGGCCGCGGAAAATTGATCAGCTTCAGTATAAAAATGCTGACAAAAGATAATTACATGATCCAGTTTACCGAGCCACTCGAGGCTGGAGAATACGGATTTGTGTGGGTGAAAAATATGGAACTAAAAGAATTCAATGTTTTTGGTTTTGGAATCGATTGGAAAAACAGCGATTAAAAGAATTGTATGAAAATAATATTTCTTGGAACACTACTGCTTTCACTGTCATTTTCAACTCCCCTGCGATCTCAGAATATTGGTATCAATACGAATACGCCGCAGGCAACATTGGACGTAAGAGGTAATCAACGCTTTGGTGGCAGTGCAAAGTACATCACATTCGATTCGATTAGTGGCAGGGTCGGCTTTGCTCCTTCATTAGGCGATAAGATTTCTTTATGGAGCAACTCAACAAATAGTTATGGCTTCGGCATCCAGGGTTCCTTATTGCAAGTGCATACGGATATAGCCGCCGCCGATATTGCATTTGGTCATGGTAGCAGCACGTCCTTTAATGAAACAATGCGCATAACCGGCGCCGGTAACCTCGGCATCGGAATCCTTGCCCCTTACGCTCCATTAACTTTCAACAACAACCTGGGTGAAAAAATTTCGTTGTATGGTTCCCAAGGCTCCACTTATGGATTTGCTGTCCAGGGCGGACTTCTTCAAATCCATTCGAGCAATATTGGTTCCGACATCGGCCTTGGCTCCGGTACAAGCACTTCGTTTAGCGAGGTAATGCGTATTAAAGGAGCGGGCTATGTTGGAATTGGAACAACATCCACGCGTGGCAAACTGAGCATTGAATCAAGTGACGGCGCCTCCTTTCCTCAACTTCACATTCAACAAACCGCAACCACTGATTACGCCCGCGTGCGGTTAACAAACGGCAACTCTGCAACGAATGGTAGGTACTGGGACATTGGCAGCTATATCGATCCGTTTAATGCCCAGATTGACCGTCTGAGTTTTTTTAACCCCGCGGGAGGTGAAGCATTAAGTCTGACAGGTGATGGATTTGCTAATATCACTAAACTGGCGGCGGCGGGAAACCCTGGCCAGCCCGGGCAAATTTTACAGTCGGGCGGGGTATCCGGCTCATTGAGCTGGCGCGATGTAAACCAGAATTTTCTTTTTCAACAAGCAAGCGCTGCAATCACCTTGACTTCCGGAGCCCAGTCCATTCCCGGTATCGATGCACAAAATTTCGTCGTGGTTAATCCGACTCAATTGCTACTAACATTTTCTGCTGAATTCTCTCGAGGTTTGTTTTCACCCGCACAATACCCTGTGATCACGGCAAGCATTTACAGATCCAGCACCTTCTTGAGAACTGTCCACTTGCATGGCCTCCTTATCTCCAACCTTGTCTCAAGCGAAACGATCACGCTCTCTGCGTCAATCATTATTCCCAATCCTACTGGAGGAGTGTATAGCATTGAATGCAACACGTCGAAATTGAATTCTGATGGGGTGAGTACTTTAAGGCATGCACAGCTTTTTGTTCAGTCAATTGCGAATTGAAGAAACACTATCGATCTAAAAAACTAAATACGTAAAAATGAAAAAGCTTCTTATCACTGTAATTCCTCTCCTGCTGTTGACGATAATCGTCCCTGCACAGACAGACGGAAAAAACAAAAAGCAATTAATCGGTATCGGTATAAAAGCCGGGGTAAATTTCGCGAACATCACCAAAGCGATTGAGATCGGTAGCAATACCCGAACCGGCTTTATGGCGGGTGCTTTCCTTGCCCCTGCATCAAAAAGAATCATCAGCTCAAGAACAGAAATACTTTTTTCAAAGCAGGGGTATAACTATAAAACCAACACCAATAGCGGATCAGTGGACTTGAATTACCTCATCATCCCACAATTGATGGGAATTAATATTACGAGATTTGTTCAATTACAAGTCGGTGCTCAAATGGCTTTTCTTCTAAATGCAAAAGCAGATAGTTCAAAACCGGCTGCACCCAACAACCCGTATGCGCCGATCATGGACTATTACAATCGGTTTGATTATGGTGCTGCTGCAGGAATCGAGATTTACCCGGTAAAAAATGTATTGATTGGTGCAAGGTTCAACTTAAGCTTTGGGGATCTCTATAAAAATGCTGGTGACTTTTCCGGTACTGGTTCCGGTGCGCCACCTTCCTTCATCCCAAAAGTGAATACAAAAAACAATGTAATACAGGTATTTGCAGGTATCCGATTCTAACCAACTTCAACTAACAATTATGATTATTAAAAGACTTACGTTATTAGCGATGGTTTGCTTTTCGATCGTGTCAAATGGGCAAAGCCAATTGAATACAGAACCAGAGTATATGAACCGTGTTTATTTTATTGCCGATAGCAACCGCTTAACCGAACTGGAAAAACTGGACGCTAACATGAAAAACAAAACCAAACTTGGTGGTTTTGCTGGTGTTTCGACCGGTTACACACTAGCAGGTCGCGCATCATCAATGGTCATCAACACTCAACAGCCGAATTTTGCAATCAAGATTCAGAACATGATGATGATGGATCCATCTCAAATGCTTCGTCTTTACAAATTTGAGAAAGGAGATAACCAACGAGAAACGATCACCAGCAAATCCGGCCCGATGGGAAAGCAATCGAATGCAAACCAGGACGGCATTCGGATAAGTGTGAAAGAAAGTAAGAATGGAGTTTTCATCCTCGTTCCGGACAAGGCATTGATGCCTGGCGAATATGCTTTCCTAAACCTGATGATGCCTAGTTCCTCCGGTGGTGGCCGTGGGGCAGGTCCAACCTATACCGCATTTGCATTCTCTATTCAATAGTTGGGTCGTGTTAATATTAATCTAAGAAGGCCTAAACAGTGGTTCCTTGATATGGAAAAATAATTAGGTTCGGTCTACCTCACATGAACCGAAAATTTCTGTTGGTAATTATTGTCCTTGCATCTATCGGACTGATATCGATTTGTTACTTGCTGGCGGCCTCGGGAAAACCACAACCGGGAGCTTCGCCACCCAGCGTTACGGAGCGTTTAAGTTATTCAACAAAAATTGCAGAAGCACGGAGATTTGTAAAAGAAAACAGGCATAATGATTCCCTTTGCTTTTTGATAAATATGAATGTCGAATCGGGAAGCAATCGCTTCACGGTTTACGACATTAAAAAAGATTCGGTGATACTGACTGGCCTTGTTACGCACGGACGATGCAACAAAAACTGGCTAGTCGGCCGGAGATATTCCAACGAACCCGGCTGCGGTTGTTCATCACTGGGAAAATATAAAATAGGAAAATCATACATGGGGAAGTTTGGATTAGCATATAAACTTCACGGCTTGGAATCAACTAACAGCAACGCATACAAACGCTATGTTGTATTGCATTCGCACGGATGCGTTCCGGAAGGAGAAGTGAATCCGGCGCCGATCTGTCAAAGTGATGGTTGCCCTACTGTGTCGCCTGCATTCTTCGATAAGCTTGCTAAAATTATTAATCACTCAAAGAAACCCATTTTGCTTTGGATCTTTGATGATGGAGTAGTGAGTCGAGGAAATTGAAATCTCTTTCAGAGATTAATTGGCATCCGGCGGGGGTGTAGAGAAGTCGGAATTGAAAGGAGCATCTTCTACCCGATCCTCATTCCACTCGATGATGAAGTTGTTTCGGCCTTCGCCGATCATGATACTCATGTATTTCGCCTGGATCAGTTCCAGCATAGAGAGAAACAAAAATATAGCGTGAATGCGGTCACGGCAGATGTCGAAGATCTTTTCAAAAGGTTGAACTTTTTCGCGCTTCACGGTTTCCAGCATGTATTCCCTGCTGCCTTCCATTGTGTAATCGTATTGAACAACGGTGTGGACAGGTGGTCGTTTGCCGCGATCTTCCATTTTCTTCATCACCCGCTCGAAGGACTTCATCAACTTAAACAACGTAATCGTCTGTATCTCGGTTCCTTCTGCACCTTCTTCGCCGATAAGGGAAAGTTCTTTCTGAAGATTGCCGCGTTTTACCATCAGCAAACGATCGGCTTCCATTTGCGCCATCTGAGCTGATGCTTCCTTATACCTTTTGTATTCAAGAATTTTATCGATTAATTCCTGGCGTGGGTCGATTTCATTTCCAAGCGCATCGATCTCTTTTCTCGGTAGAAGCATTTTTGCCTTGATTCTCATCAGGGTTGAAACAAAAAGAATGAACTCGCTGGAAAGTTCAATATTGACTTTTTCCTGGCTATGAATAAAATCAAGAAAGTCGTTGATGATTCGGGTGATAGGAATATTATAAATGTCCAGCTCATCGCGCTCTATAAAGAATAAAAGGAGGTCAAACGGACCTTCGAACTGGGCAAGTTTAATTTGATATTGTGCGTGACTCAAGATGCGGATTTAGCAATGAAAAAATAAAGTCCCAATCTACGACCGGGACTTTAAAAACTATAAATTATTTATTCAGAATTTGGCTGACACACCGATGCCTAAAAGTGAACGTAACTGCGCTGCCGCAACGTTTTTATCTGGTCCAAACTGGCGAACGTCGTCATCATAAATCAAATCGAAATTATACGTAACCTGCAACCATTTGTTGACGTTCATGTTGAACGTGTTCGTCCAGAATACATCAACATTTTGTGGCTTTCCACCCACAGTTGTAACACTTAGCTGATCCGGACCAGTTGCAGTATATCTTTTTGTTTCAAGATAGTTTGAATACAGGTCGAGACGCGATTTATAAAATACATTCCGAACGATTTCCTTTGCAAAATTGATAGAAGCAAATCCACCGAACTCTGTGCGAACCTGGCGGGTTGGGTCAACTCCATAAAAAACAGAAACAGGCGTTTCGAAACCACCACCGTCGGCAGGTGGAATGATTCCAGCCTGGAAAAAATATCCTTTTGGTTCACGCGTGACCACGATCATACGGCCAGCAAAGGGAGAGAAAAATACGGTTAGATACTTATTGACGCGCCAGTCCAAACCCGGAGCTAAGGTTATATATGCAGGTGCCATCCAACCGGAGGTGCGGCGTTTGTAACCTTTGCCAAGGTAATTGTAGTCGTAACCATCATTGAACTGTGAACGAAAATTGCCGACGAGTGATAGATTCAGGTTCCTGGCAATCTCGCGACCAAACTTACTGAACAGGTCGATTTTGTCGTCTGTTTTGCGAACGCCGAGCGAATGAGTATTCACCAATGCGTAGGCGAGATCTGCAGTATTATTCCAGCTCCATTTACCAATTTGACGATTGGCGAACAAATTCAGATAAGTAGCAACAGAGAGTGAGAATTTTTCGGATCCGGCTGCCCAGTTGCGGCTTCCGCCCTGACCAACATTAAGGGAGAAATTTCCACCTGTTTTCCAGGCACCTTTTGCCTTTTTACTTGTATCATCTTTACCGCCCCGCGCTGCTTGCGACTGGATATCCTGAACTGACTTATCCTGCGCATTCAAGGCTATAACAGAAAATAATAAAGCAAGGGCTAAGAATGATTTTCTCATACAAGTTAGGTTTGGTAAAACGCGACGTTTGGAAGATACAAAATGCCGCACAAATATAGGCGTTTACGATTTATTTCTTAGCTCATCGCGAATTTCCATCAACAGCTTTTCAGTTGTTGTTGGTCCTATCGGAGCAGGTGGAGCTTCTTTAGTTTTCAATTTATTCATTCCTTTCACGATGAGGAATAAAATGAAGGCAACAATAATGAACTTGATAACAGCGGCAAGAAATTTACCATACTTCACAGCCCCCCAGTGTAATTGATCCAGGTTTTCTGCATTTGCAGCTTTGAGGGCCGGAGTCAGTAACAACGGCGTTATAACGTCATCGACCAACGAAGAAACGATTACGCCGAAAGCTGCTCCGATAATTACCGCAATTGCCAGGTCAACAACATTGCCCTTAAGCGCAAATTCTCTGAATTCTTTAAGCATTCCCATAAAAGAAAATTTTAGTAAAAGTAAGGCGAATTAAGAGTATGTGCGAATTGCGAATGACGAATGTGCGAATTCCTTTGCTCACAATCTACGACCGATAATAATGTTCCATATTTTCAAAGATGAGAGCAACAAAGGTTCTTCGATTATTAAGTACAATTAAAGAACGCGAGCAAAAAGTAAGGCGAACTAAGAGTATGTGCGAATTGCGAATGACTAATGTGCGAATTCCTTTGCTCACAGTCTACGACC
>JACMLR010000520.1 GCA_014379515.1 Chitinophagaceae bacterium | reverse complement strand
GCCGGTACTCGAGAGAACATGGGCGCAGCGAAGTGGCCTCGGCTGGATTGGGAAAAATGCCAACCTTATCAACAAACAACAAGGGTCTTACTTTTTTATCGCAACACTTATCACCGATCTTGATTTATTGCCTGATGATCCGATTGCGAAGGATTATTGCGGGACCTGTACAAAATGTATCGATGCTTGTCCAACAGATGCCATACTTCCCGGAAAAATAGTGGATGGAAGCAAATGCATTTCTTACTTCACGATTGAGTTGAAGGAAATGTTGATTCCGGAAAGCAATAAGGGCAAATTCGATGATTGGATGTTTGGATGTGATGTATGCCAGGAGGTTTGTCCCTGGAATCGGTTTTCATCTCCAACAGAGGAACAACAGTTTAAGCCAATACCCGAAATTTTAAACTTTGGTAATGCCGAATGGGAATCGATAACTGAAGAACAATTTGGAAAGATATTTCGCGATTCTCCTTTGAAGCGATCGAAATTCGATGGTATCAAAAGAAACCTGAGATTCATTCGTTCAAAATAAAAAAAAGGCTCCGGATGGATATCCGAAGCCATGGTGACTAACACCATTCCAATCTAAAAACTTACGTATACTTTTTTCTTTCAATTAAAATTGCCAGCCAAACCGAAGCAACACCCGATTTGATTTATAATCGTAATGCTCTACCAGTTCTAAACATGGAGGGTTGATACATGCAGTCGGCTTTCGTTGGATTTCTTTCAATCGTTTAAAACTGTATCCAAGATTTAAGATGATCGCATCTTTTTTGTTTTTGAACCCTGCTTTGTACCCGATGCCTGTTCCCCAGTAGCCTCCGCTTGAAAATTTGGAACTGGTGAAATTGCTGAAAGCATCAACATCCCGACTTATCCATGGAAAATTTGAACCTCCATCAAGTGATAAATAAAAAGTACGATTTGATAACTTAAAATCTTTATTCAGCGAGACAAATAAGGGTACGCTCCGATAGAGATACCAATCGAAGCCAGTTCCGATTCCTGCAAACCAGGTACCATGTTGCACACCGTTGATGGTTTGAAATTGGAAAGCCGAACCGTCTTCACCTTCAAGAAGTCCAATTACATTTTGTGAATGGAACAAAAATTTATGCTGTGCATTGCTGAACCCGACAACGAAAAGAAAACAACTTAGCAGTGCAAATCGTTTCATGAGAAAATTATTAATCTGTTACGTTGATGGAACTGAGCAATCGAATGTTACTAATATTACTGTAATCATATTGCTTCAGCCCGTCGGATGTAACCAATAGTAAACGCTTGTTATATGCAATAACATCATAGGTTTCCATTCCTTTAAGATGTTGTAAGAGCTTCAAGTCTGTTGGTCGGGATGCGTCGTAAACTTTCAGGCCGTCTCTTCCGTCACAGATAAAAAGTGTGTTGCCGTCTTTAGCAAGACCAAAGGGATTTGTCATGCCATAGCTCTTTACGATAGTTGGTGCATATACATTTGAAACATTTACAACATCAAGTTGATTATTCACACCTTCGCAAAAGGTACCGGCGCGGAGCGTTACAAACGCAAAATTGTCATCAGCAACAACAGGGTCACACGCACGCATATGACTTACACTTCCAGCCCGTACCGGTTTTGCCGGATTATCAATTTCATAAATGAACATACCCTGCGTAGAACCGATGAATAATTTGTCTTTGAATGGATAGATTGTTTCGATATTCCAACCAATCTGGCCGGTTTCGATGCGTTTCGGATCGGTAGGATCGGTAAGCGATATTGTTTCGAGCGCGGAACGATTGACAGCGTACATATAATCGTTTACGATTGCGAAGCGTGCCATTGACCCGCCCATTCCCGGAACTGAGGCAGCTTTCCCACCTGAAGACATGTTGTCCGCTGCAAAAGCACAATTGGGGCAGTTCGTTCGAATGCGATCGATTAGATTGCTTCTTGGAACAGTTACTACTGTATCTTTTACAATCCAATCAACGATGATCTTGGTTGTATCGGGATTGAAACCATTTGTATACTCGAGTTCAGGAAATATTTTAGGAACAAGCTTTCCCATTTTTACTGCAAGTGGATTTGAGATATCAATCGTTATCATGTCTGTATATAAATCGGCATACAGGTTTGTTCCTTTCACTGCAATATCAAGATTACCGGGAATATTAATGAACGCAACTCGTTGCGGAGCGGAAGGATTTTCGTTATCAATGATGTGAACTCCTTTATTGATCTCATTGAGAAAAATATACTTGCCGTACATGAAAATTTTTCCGGGTTGCTTTATGTCAACCGGGGTACTGCTGCGAATATTTGCCAACACGGTGGACTTTTGCTCGTATACCGGATACATGATCGTGTAGCGTTTGGTAAGATTGTCTTTCAGGCAGCCGCTGAACAGAAGTAATGCCAGCGCAACGCTGGAAAGAATTCTCATTTTGTAATTAGTTGGGATCATAACAGTAGTTTGGAGGTTGACACGCGTTATTGGTAATTCGTTGCTTTGAAACAAAGAAGACTATCAATAGATATCTCTTACCGGGAAATGAGTAAAGGCAAGTGAGTAACGCGTAATTAATGATTGCTTAACCGAATCGACGCAATGGCACATCTCATCTACTTTCGAATTGTCCATCGAACACCGATCGTTCCATTCAACAAGTGTTTTGTTTCACCGCTCTTAAGCAGATTTGAAAATTTGTAACCAAATTGTGGTCCGATTTCGAGTGGATGACCTGATTTATTGAAAAGGCGAAGTGAAAGCCCGCCCTGCAAACCAAATTGGGTTTTTCGGAAAAGCTGATCGTCT
>JACMLR010000519.1 GCA_014379515.1 Chitinophagaceae bacterium | reverse complement strand
TTTCCAACTCTTTCACGACAGCATTTCCAAGCAATGTTCCTTTCGTGCAGGAGGTTATTTCAACATCTACATAATCGCCTTTGCTAATTGTAGAATGCGGCTTCTTAAATACGACAACTTTGTTATGAGACGTTCTACCCATCCATTCATGCTCGCTTTTTTTGCTTTCGCCTTCAATCAATACCTGGAATGTTTTTCCAACGTCTTCCCGGTTGCTGTCCAGGGAGAGGTAGTATTGTTTATCGACAATTTCCTGCAGCCTTCTTTTTTTAACGTCTTCCGGGATATCATCGGTATAACGTCGATGCGCAAGTGTACCGGGACGTTCGCTGTAGAAAAACATATAAGCGTAATCATATTTGCTGAATTCCATAATGCTCAGCGTTTCCTGGTGATCTTCTTCCGTCTCAGTACAAAAGCCTGCAATAACATCGGCACTGATTCCGCAACCGGGCAAAATTTCCCGGATTCTTTTCACCTTCGCCATATACCACTCGCGGGTATAGGTTCGATTCATCAATTGCAATATTCTTGAAGACCCACTTTGAACTGGTAAATGAATGTATTTGCAGATGTTGTCATGTCGCGCCATGGTATGCAACACTTCATCAGTAATATCTTTCGGATGTGAAGTCGAAAATCGTACTCGAAGAAGTGGTGAAATGACAGCTACCATGTCAAGCAGTTTTGCAAACGTGATCTCCTGCTGTTCACCTGATCCGAGACTTTCCTGGATATAATAATAACTGTCGACATTTTGTCCGAGCAACGTCACTTCGCGGAAACCGTCAACAAAAAGTTGCCTGCATTCTTCAACAATGGATGCAGTATCCCGGCTTCGTTCGCGACCGCGGGTAAACGGTACCACACAAAAACTGCACATGTTGTTACACCCTCTCATAATACTTACAAAGGCAGAAATGCCATTGCTGTTCAAGCGAACTGGAGAGATATCAGCGTATGTTTCTTCGCGACTTAAAAGAACATTAACCGCCTTATGACCTGCACCTGCTTCTTCGATAAGACCTGGCAGGGAACGGTAAGCATCCGGACCAACTACGAGATCGACTAATTTTTCTTCCTCAAGCAATTTTGATTTAAGGCGTTCTGCCATACAGCCCAACACTCCAACCAACATACCCGGGCGGGCAATTTTAGCCTTGCGGAATTCTGTCAGTCGTTTGCGAACAGTTTGCTCCGCCTTTTCACGTATTGAACAGGTATTTAAAAGTATAAGGTCTGCCTCTTCTGCAATTCTCGTCGCACCAAAGCCGTGCTCAGAAAGGATCGACGCAACAATCTCGCTATCACTGAAATTCATCTGGCAGCCATAGCTCTCGATATAGAATTTTTTCAGCGGAACGCTCACTGTAGGTTGAGCAGGAACAAACGCTTCCCCTTGTCTAGCTTCATCATGTTGTTTGTGATTGATCAACTCCAGCATCTAATCTTTATTTGGATCGCAAAAATAGCCAAAATAAAATAAAATGACAGGTTGTCAGCAAATGATCATTATTGATCCTGAGTGAGCACCGGGAGCGATTTGCACAGCTTTCAACTAGATGGATTTACTTACGGCCTCCCACTCGTCAAATATTATTTACCGATTGCTCATTAAACTGCCGGAATCGGACGATCATTTTTTATTTTTACCTCAATACATGAGAACAATCCCTTTTCTCTTCATGCTACTACTGCTCTTTCACTCAACGATAGGCCAGCAGAGCCAGTCTGACCCCGGAATTATTGCTGGAAATATCCTTGATTCAAAGCAGGCAGCCGTTGCAGGTGCAACGATTGAACTGCTATCGGTTCGCGATACATTGTACCGTCGCGGAACTATCTCTGATAAAAATGGCGAGTTTGTTTTCCAGAATCTTTCATTCGGACTTTACCGGATTCGAATTACGTCGATGGGTTTTAATTTAATGATTATCGATAGCATCTCGTTACGTGCCGAGCGATTCGATTTTAACCTAAATGATGTTATTCTCAAAATGGCAAGTGATGAACTTAGCCAGGTTGTTGTTTATGCCGAGAAGCCCCTCATTCAGAGCAAGGAAGGAAACATTACATTCAACGCATCAGAATCACCGTTGAGCGCCGGATCAAATGCAAGTGATCTTTTAAAAAATGTTCCGTTGGTTGCAGCTGACCCGGAAGGGAAACTAACTGTTCGTGGCAAAGAACCGAAGATATTGATAGATGATAAGCCCGTAGAGCTGAATGCACAGCAACTACAAGATTTCCTGGAATCGATGCCGGGAAGTATGATTGAAAGAATAGAGGTGATGACAAATCCACCACCGCAGTATGCAAATGAACCTGGTGGCGTTATCAACATCGTAACGAAGCGCGGAAAGGTTGGCAGAACTGGCCGATTAAGTATATATGGCGGAACTCGGGGTGAAACGGGCATCAATGGAAACTTCAGTTACCGGAAGAAAGGCTTGTCGATAAACTTCAATGCCGGGATTGGGTACAACGAATTCCAGGGTAATGGTTATTCCCGGCGCGAAAATATTTATGTCGATTCTTCAAACTTCTTTAATACCGATAACAATTACAAGAATCGAAGTTATCGACCTAATGCGCGAGTTAGTATTGACTATGAAATTAACCCTCGCCATTCTTTCAATGCGGTTATTCAAATTAACGATAACAATTTTAAAAATAACAGCAATACGCAATTTGCCAACTTTGATCGCTTTAAGGCAGTGGGTCGGCTAAGCCGCCGGACAATCAAAAGTGAAGGTAATAACCTGAATCCCGCAATGAATTTCACTTACACCTACAAAGGAAAGAAGCCGGGTGAAACGTTGAGGTTATTCGGGAATGCAAACGTCTCGTTCAATGAAAGCGATCGTTATTTCTTCCAGGAATTTTTGTATTCCGACTTTACACCCAACGGTATTGACTCCACGCAACAACAATTCAATAATAGTAGAAATAATGGATATAATTTGAGAGCAGCATATGATAAGATGCTTGATAATAAACATACATTCTTAGCGGCGGGCGCTTATTATAATAGATCGACAAGCAATGTTGACCTGTTGTCTGAATACTGGAAGAAACCAGAAAATATATTTTTGAAAAGTGATCTGTTGAGCAATGATTTTAGATTTCGCCAGGCAATCGCCAACCTTCGTTTTTCTGTAAAACAAATAATCGCACGTGGCACCAGCATTACAATAGGTTTGAACGCTGAACAAACCAGTGTTCAGTTCGATCTTTTCCAGTTCAAGCAAAAGGCTTCGAATACTTATTGGACATTACTTCCTTTCTTCAATTTCAATAAGCAGTGGGAAGAAGTGATTAACCTAACCGTCGCGTATAGGCGCACCATTCGCCGTCCGGGAATAGGCCAACTGAATCCAACGATCGATTACACGGATCCCTACAACCTCCGATTCGGAAACACCGAATTGAAACCATCGACTTCTCATAATTTCGATCTGCTGCTCGGTAGAAACCACGACAAGTATTATTTGAATCTTGGGCTTGGATTTAACCTTGTTCAGGATGTGTTCACTCAAATCCGGTCGCTGCAACCAGACGGCAAAACATTTATTACCTGGGAGAATATTGACGATCGCCAGGAGTTTGAAATTAGCAGCTGGAATGGTTATAACTTTTCGAAGAAGCTTCGCCTCAACGTAAGCGCAAGCTATTCTTATAATAAGTACAGCGCGTTCGATAAATTGACCTACCGGTATCGCGACGGTGGATCATTCAATTCAAATATAAATGCCAATTACGCTCCGAAAGATGTCTGGAATTTCAATTCCGGGCTCACCTTTAATCGCTTCGCAAATCCGCAGGGCTTTGTAAGATGGAATACGAGCATGAACCTTGGTTTACAGCGAAAGTTTTTCCAGAAACGATTTATAATAACAGTAAACGTTATCGATCCGATTCAGCAACAAGTGAATAAAACATTTACCTACGGTACAAATTTCCAGCACGAGTCGTACAATTTTACTCAAACAAGAAATTACCGACTTACATTGACATACAACTTTATCCCTGTTGCGAAAAAAGGGTCGACTGTTGAAGCGGACAAACAGAAACTAAAAAAGCTGATGCCAACCAAATAAGACTATTTCATTCCGGCGGATTTATTTAGCCGTCCTGCCAGCCAACTTTCTTTCACGGGGATCATCCATTTTGTCTCCAATTCCTGTTTGGTGCCAACTGTGTTATTGAGGTATATCGTATCAAGATCGATAAAGTTATTCTCTACTGAATATTGCAATTGTTGCAAAGGGAGCAGTTGAATTTTTTCCTTTACAAGAAATGCAAGCAACTGTCTGTCGAACAACGAAATATTGAATTGCTGTTCGATTTGTTTGATCAATCGTACCGAACTATCCGTACTACATCCACTTACACCAGTTGCATTTTCATCGGCCATTAAAATAATAAACTGCCCGAAGAAAAGCGTTCCAAATCCTTTTACAGGTGTGCCATGCGATTTCCAATTCTCTGCAAAATCTTCAAGCAGCTTTTCAACTTCCAGCGCTTCAATCAAACCAAAAATTCGATTTGCCTGGTATATCCATACCCGTGATTCAGGTGCAAAGTCGCTCGGCAATAATTGTTGGTAATTCAAATTCATACCGCAAAAATAAGAAATACCGGCTTTTGGGTATTGAAAGGCATGATGGATGAGGCTAAATTGATTCATGGATCAGAAACATATCGAAAATGGGGGTGTATTCACCTGGGCGATGTTATGCTTTGTTGGGCTGATGTTGTTGCCTGTCGCCGTGGGAATGATATGGAGTTACCCGGACAAAATC
>JACMLR010000518.1 GCA_014379515.1 Chitinophagaceae bacterium | reverse complement strand
GCAGGTATTTCCGGATTCCCTGCGCATCCGGAAGGGGTGTTGAAGCACCTTGCGTGGTGTTAGCAGCGGAACCTTTCAACTTAAATTGAACATAGAGCGCTTCATATAGCTTTGCGATGTTCAAAGGGAAACTGATATCTGTCGGAATGCTGGTGGACGATGAACCTTCATCGTTTAACACTGTTTCGTCGGAAAACGGATAGGTTGAAAGTCCCTGGATCGTTTTCACTTCCAGCCGGAGATCTGCATTCAAAAAAGCGGGCAGATCAACAACATCGCCTTCAGTCAATTGACTGTTGAATACAGCAGAATCGTTTAGCAGTTGTTGTGTTGGAAGGACCAGGACATTTAACTCAAGCTGGTCTCCATTGATGCGCTGAGGAAATGTCAGGATTCGTAATTTTTCGGGAGCTAGTGGCATATAGATAGCATTGAATAAGATGAATAATTGTTATGAAATCTGGCGGGTTTCTTCCCACGAATCGGAATAGTTAATATCGATCACCCACAGTACACACACGTCGATCGAAAATGTAACCTGCGCAATGCAGTTGGTACGATCCGATCCACCCCAATCACGTTCGATTGCACCACCCGCTTCAATCTGAATGCAGATCGCCACAAGCCCTCCACAGATCTCCGCCATTCCCCTGAACAATAACAACGCTCCAACATGAAGCGAAGTTTCTCCGAGCTTCACTTCCACTTCAGCCATGTAGAGAACTGCAACATTTGCAACTACCGGTAATCCCACCACGATCTCAACACCGAAACCAACTTTCATGTACAATATCTTCCCAGCTTTGGTATCGGCAGCAATACCCAACACAACCTGGCCGACAGCATAGATGCTTGCAACACCCAGTGTGAAGCATTGAACCTGTAGGCGACCATAGAATTCTACATATGCCCCGCATGCCGGTACTAATTGTTTGAGGTCGGTTGGTATCGACAACATTTGATTGAAGTAGAATCCGACTTTGAGACCAGCTTCAAGCTTGAGTGGTGGATTTGGATTGAGTGATAATTGCAATGGCGATGGAAATTTGATCACCGGAATTTCCTTGGAACAATCCATTTTGTATTCCCAGTTATCCGGAGAATTGCTCATTCCTACATTCATACCTTTATCGAAATCATCCCCGGTGAGCGTGGCAAGAATTCTAAGGATGTCGACGACTGGTTCAAGCACAGGGCCGAATTGCAAATTCGGTTTATCCAATGCCGACTTTACGGCACTACCTGCGTTGAAATTTCCATCCACCCACATCAATTCTTTGAAAGGGCCGAGATCAACAACAATTCGAATGCTTGACAATGCTGCTTTCCATTTTTCTTCCAGCGCGCCAGCCGAATTGATCCCGAGTTTTAGATTGCCAGCGCTGCCATTCGTTCCCGAATATTCCGCGTACACTTTCAAAATATCCGGTTCTTCAATAAACACGTACTCATAGCTTGCGGGCAGCAAAGCCGCGACGTTGATGTCGCGCTCCGCCATCTGCAGTAGGCCCTCTCCTAACACGGCAATTTCTTTTTCCGCATTTGTTAGTTGCAACGCGTTGGCAATATTTGGAAACACGCCTTTTGAATTCAATAATTTATAAGCGTCAGCAAAAAATGTTTGTTGGCTGAGTAGTTTTTTAACGGCGGGTTGAAATTGCGGAATATCGAAAAGTAGTTTTTGAGTGCCGGTTGATTGCAATACGCCGAAGTTGATCTTCGATGCAGTTGCAACAAGAATGTCTGCAGGATTTGCAATCCGGTAATTACCCGCGCCATTTGCTTTGATCAGCGGAACGGTTTGACCCTGTTCTATTGGCCGCACATCGCCAGTATCCGTATGTTGTTTTACAACAGACCATGATCCGTCTTGCGGCAGTATCAGTGAACCACGACTGGCACTTACAAATACAGGTTTACCGGCACTGTTTCTTGCGGGACTCACGTCTGCCCTTGTCATTCGCATGCGTTGGCCCGAACCGACAATATCCATCATTGAATCCACCGAACCACCCAGAGAACCGTTTTGAAATTCAAGTAAACTCGCAAACACGTGATCAGGAATTAAGATTGATGCTGGCGCGAGTTGTACATATCCCAGCATTTTCCGCGACTGAACTTTATACTCTTCAGGCAATTCAGCTTTGACACCACCCGATGTGATATGGCGCATATGCACATCCGCATCAAAAACCACCGCTTGCAATTCAACATCTAACTTATCAGTGAGTGCAATTCCTTTGAACAAATCGTCCCATTCGGCAAGTGTGAGATTCTGGACAGTCAATGGCAAACCGGGATCTTTTAATCCAAACGAAGAAGTGAACTTTCCGCCATCGGCGAAATCACGAATCTCGCGCACGTTTGAAACTCCACGAACCACTTCGTTATGGACCTCGTAGGGATTATCGACTGGCCTGGCAGGTAGGTTGCCAAAATTTATTTTGTAATCGAAATCAAAGAACCCATCCGATTCAGCCTTCCAACCGGAATCAGAACGAAACACGTATCCATTGGGTGAACGCATCAAAGTGATGGTGCGTACGACATGCACTGCATACGGATACATAATACTTCGTACCTGTATAACTTCATGCCCGGTTCGCCCGACAACAACATCAAACTTTGCCTGGCTGACTTCTGCAATCGCTGCAGTTTTATCGCGCCAGTCGCTAAACATACTTGCGCCATACCCGGAGATTTCCATTTCTTCCACCGGTACTTGCGGCTTGTTGGAACTGAATTGGTTGTTGAAGATGGTCTTAACCATATTACCAAGTGTACTACCGGTTATAGGTATCCCATAAATAAACCATTTAAGGTTATGATCTAATTGCAATGTCCAGCCGGGGAAAGAAGGTGTTTTTGTATCGGCAACTGCCGCCGCAACATCAGGTGCGGTTGTTTTAATTTGCAAGCCGCCCCTTTTCTCCGCGAACCACGGCATATTAAGTTTTAGTCGTGCGTTTTTATTTTCAGGGAGGTTTATATTTCTTTTATATGAAGCCTGTGCAATCAATGCAAAAGGAAGCGTAAACACAGAATGCAATTGACGCGGTTCTTTTTTGTCGTTATACTCTTTCAGGAAGTGATTGGTGACAGATAATGGGGTGATTGGAACCGGGTATGGGCTCTCCGAAAAAATCTTTGTAGGTATACCATCGTTATCATAAATCAATAAACCCGGTGTTACGGTTATTGTGTCTGCAGGATCCGGTGCTCCTTCTACAGGTAGGGGAATATTTGATATCGGTTCCCAGGATATCTGCGGCAGAGTTACTGCTCTTAAATTTTGTGCAGTTGCAACAACATCCATATTCAAAATCTGCAAAGGCGTAGCGCCTTCCGATACTGCAACAGATGCCGCGTTGTTTACCGAGCGGATGTTTGCATTTCCCTCCTGGTCATGTTCCACTCGCAAAGCAGCTCCAAAGCTTACGCCCATTTGATCAGCATTGGAAGAGACATCAAGCAACATAAAATTATCAGGAGAAAAAAGAGGAAGCCTGTTAAACCGATCGCCAATACCCGCAGCGTTTGTTGCATTGCTAGCCATCAGCGCATTCGCATTTTGCCGCTCACCGCGCTCAACTACATTCATCAATTGTTGAACATGTTGATTTTTGTCTTTGATACCACTTAAAAGAGGATCAGCATTCAAGCGCGCAATCGGTTCATCGTTCGATTGAAAATGACGAACACGAGAAATCGTTTCACTTATGTTAGCGACAGATGTTTGCTTCAGTGAAAGGGTTTGGGGCTCATGTTTCAAAGATGTAACTGCAAATGATGATCGATCGACAGCAGAAACAGCAAGAAGACTTCTATTGAAAGTAGTGACACCTGTCTGAAAATTGCGACCCACTTTTAATTTCGGGTTTAGTCGGGGATTGTCTTCTTGTTGCCGTTGTGGAATAGCAGGAAAATTCAATGGTGCGAATCGGAAATACAAGTATGCCCAATCGTTTACATTATCATCCGGATTCGGGTCTTCACCCTTGTTTGGCCACTTCATAAAAGCGCCCAATGCCATTTGAATATTGGCGCCGGCAAGACGTTGCCCACGGACAGATTGTGTGTAGCTGGCAACATAGGGGTCTGGCAGGGTTGGCAGGTACGAGTAAATACCAAACATCATCGCCATTGAGCCGCTTGAAATTTTATTGTCCCCCTCCAGGTCACCCGTCACTACCAAACTGTATGGAGCCGTTACACTAAAGAATGCATTCCGTAATGCAATTGAATGCTTTTTCTGTAGAGCGACATTATCGGGATTCCCATCAAATAATAAATCATTATCAAAAAGTGTAGCCCGAAATGTTTTCGCAGTTTGAATAATATTCGCAATAGCGATTGTTGATTTGATTGGGAACGGTGCCCCGTTTGCTTCAAGCGGCCGGTCAAACGAAGCTTTATGATTGCAGAAAAACGTTAGCGCTTCTGTTCCTTTTGCATTTGATATAAAAATGAACGGGAAAACTTTTCCAAAACCAAGTGTTATTTCGGAGTGATGTTTAGCTCCAGCATTTTGCCATAATTCCCATTTTTGTTTTGCTGAAGTATTGTCAGCAAAGAAATCAATTACAGTAAGCATGCCCGGCTCCGCGATAATTGCAGGTCGTTGCAATTTCGTTTTTCCTCCTTTCAGTCCTTTCCATGTCGTTTGGATTCCACTTTTCAAACCAACACATATTGATCCTGTTCCGGCTGCTTCTCCCAATTGCCCAGGATCCACTTTTGCAACGGGCAATAACCATCCGCTGTTTGAATCTAAACCCGCGCTTCCGTTGAAAGAACAAAGAGTTGAGTTCGAAGATGCGATCAGAAAGGAATCGGGAGCATTACCGACTGTGCTGGGTCGATATGGAATGAGCAGATGCGAAAGGAAATCGATATAGACCGGTGGTTGAGCTGCAAACTGCAGGCTAACCTGTTGCGCAAATAATGTTGCTGAGGCATCATTCGCAGTCACCGTGCTGCTGCCAGCGTTGAACGACAGTTGAAATTTATCGGGAAGGGCAACTGCTACCGCTTGCGCATCAAAGCCGCAATCCGCCGATGCCGCCGGGTTCGCGTTTTGTTGTAGCGTCAATTCAATGGTTCCGGTATTCAACGAGTGCAAAATAATATTGCCATCGGTTATCGTAGGTATCGCTTGAAGACTGAATGATCCACCATTTATTTTGACCCCGGTATAATAACCTTTCAATTGAGGAGTACGCGCAATGAGGTGTGACGCAATCCAGGCACTTCCTGCTTCAATGCGATAAGTTGATTGCGCACTTAATATACCCCGGATTGGAATTAATAATGATGGCGTCGATTCCCCTTGCAAAAAAACTTTCACTGTCTTGATTGCGAAAAAGAAATCAAACCAAACCGGTAAGCCAAAATCATCAATAAATGGTCCGTATGATTTTGAGGCCGCCATACCCGAACCCCATAGCGGAACTGAACTTCCGAGCAAATTGTTCCGAAAGGCTGTATCCCGTCGAAAGATCATTGGTGACGGTTCGTTGCTGGCGCGAAGTTTTTTCTCAAAGAGATCAGACAGGTGAGAAAAGCGATCCGATAAATCAACCGTTGACTCTTTTTCAGCCAGTTCGTGGTGTGTCAGGTTACCTGATACATCTAATTCTGGATTTCGAATCATTGCTTCCGCCAACGAACGATGAAATCCTTTGAGTTCACTGGCACTGCTTGCTTCGGAGGTTTTGAGCGAACCAGTAATACGCTGCAGCTTGTGCAGAACAGATTTGTCCATACAATGTGTTTAATGGTATTGTCATTAATCAGCGACGGCCTAACGCGCTACGGGTCGAGAGTTTGTACGTGATTTTGTAGGAGGGGTAGAATAAAAGTAAAGCATTATCATTCGATCACCAATAACCATTAAGTGGTAGTGAGCATTGTGAATCGAAGTTTTTACCGCTCGCTGTTCATTTGGCGCCAGTTGCTCAATGAAATTGGTGAATGAATCAGTGAAGTTTTTTTTGGAGCATGTGCGAATTGCTAATGACTAATGTGCGAATTCTTTAGGTCGAATATTCCTTCTAGGCTAAATGTGCGAAATATGCAAAATGTGCAAAATGCCTTAGGTCGACTACCCAGTTATGAGATAGACTAGTACTAATTCGAAAGTTGAATCGGGACTGATACCTCAAAACACGAAAGAGTCGATTGAACGCATTTTGCACAATTGCATATTTCGCACATTTGGAATCAAGGGTATGATCGAATGAAGGAATTCGCACATTCGCAATTAGCAATTCGCACATGCTCAATTCACACTTTTAAAGTAAATTTATGTGATGAACAACATTTCCCGCCGCACTATCTTAAAAGGGGCCTCGGCAACTTTTGCACTTGCTGCATTGGAATCATCTGGAATGAATTTATTTGGGCCAGTCAAGTCGT
>JACMLR010000048.1 GCA_014379515.1 Chitinophagaceae bacterium | reverse complement strand
TTCCCCTTCCTGGAGGAGGTATTGATTTTTTCGGTAATTGCCGTCGTAATCGACGCGAGTGAAAAAACGGACGACTTTGTAAAATCGGGATTGTCGACCTTTCAAATCTTTTCGCAGTACTATGCCGGATTTGTTCCGTTTATCATTTCGATGATCTTTCCACTGATGAGTTTTATTGCGGTCATTTTCTTTACCTCCAAGATGGCTGGTCGCTCAGAGATTGTTGCAATACTTGCGGGCGGTGTACGATTCAATCGCTTTCTTCGTCCTTATTTTCTTGGTGCATTTTTTTTGGGCGCCAGTTTCTGGTTTGCCACTCAATACCTGATCCCAAAAGCAAATGTGCTTCGTGGTAACTTCCAGGCAACGTATATCGATAGCAAAAGTTCATACGAAATTGGCCAGAACGCCATGAAGGGTCGCGATTATTACATCAGGGTCGATAATGCAACTTTTGCGGGCCTTCGGAATTATGATACGCTTACGAAATCCGCGAATAACGGATTCTTCATGCAACGACTGAAGAATAACAAAGTCGTTTACAATTTACGCGCGGATTATTTGAAGTGGGATACCGTTAAGAAGGGCTGGATGGTAGGTAACGCGCTTGAACGAACCATTGATGGCTCAAAGGAAACGGTACGATTGATTACGGAATTACCTGTTAAGCTGAATGTGCTTCCCGGTGCGATTCGTCCCGATAAATATTTGAAAGATAAAATGACTACTCCCGAGTTGAAAGAGTTTATCAAGGGTGAAGAAGTTCGTGGCACAGAAGGATTGAACGACTATAAAGTTGAACGATACAGAAGAGATGCAACTCCCTTTTCTGTCTTCATTCTTACTATGATTGGAGCTGTTGTTGGTTCAAGGAAAACGCGTGGCGGGAGTGGACTTCACCTTGCCGTTGGAATTGTTACTGCAGCTATTTTTGTGGTGATGGATAAATTTTCATTAACCTTCTCAACGAAAGGCGATTTGCCACCATTACTTGCGGCCTGGATGCCCAATATCATTTTTACTTCGATCGCTATTTGGTTATATAAGATTGCACCTAAATAGTTTTTTTCTCGCGGTCCCGCCTAAGCGGGAGCGGCACAGCGAATACAGAATACATTTCGCGCAAGGGCGCAGAGAGACGCAAAGAGAGGCATTCATTCGCGAGGTATGTACAATCCGAAGTGTATTTTTTTGCGGCTTGGCGAGATTGTATTTGTATTCGCTGTGCTCCCGCTTGGGCGGGTCGAGAAACAAGCCTCTGTAGCAATCATCCCTCCACTCTCCACACTCCATACTTCAAACTCCATCCCCCGCACCCTTGCTTGAAACTGTCTCCTGTATTCTGAATTCTACATTCGACATTCTACATTCGATATTCTTCCCAACAGTGTATCACTTCCCGACAACCGTATTGGCTTTTGTTATACCTTTAACCCTCCATTTCTAACCCGATTCTACTTCATACTTAACTATTTAGCATATGGGCATAGTAAAAGAAAGGTTCAAAGCAAAAGCCGATCAAAAAGCCGTTGAGATCAAAGAATTGCTGAAAGAGCATGGTAATAAAGTGATCGGGGAAGTGCAACTTTCTCAGATTTACCAGGGTATGCGCGGGATTACCGGCCTCGTTTCCGAAACCTCCCTTCTCGATGCCCAGGATGGAATTCGCTTCCGGGGCTATTCAATTCCTGATCTTCAAACACAGCTTCCAAAAGCAAAAGATGGCGCCGAGCCATTACCCGAAGGATTATTTTACCTCATGCTGATCGGCGAATTGCCAACAAGCGAGGATGTAAACCATATGACCAACGTGTGGCAGCGCCGGAGTCACGTACCGACACATGTATTTGCTGCAATCGATTCGCTTCCTCTGTATGCGCATCCGATGACCATGTTTGTTACAGGTGTAATGGCGCTTCAAACGGAAGGTCAGTTTGTAAAAGAATACGCAAACGGTATCAACAAAAAGGATTACTGGGATCCGATCTATGATGATTGTATGGATCTAATTGCACGCCTGCCACGAATTGCAGCGTACGTTTATCGCCGTAAGTATAAATTCAGCGAGCATATCCAACCGAATGGCCTGCTGGACTGGGCAGGCAATCTTGCACATATGCTCGGTTATTCCGATCCGGGTTTTATGGAATTGATGCGGCTCTACATGACGATTCACGCCGACCATGAAGGCGGAAACGTTTCTGCGCATACAACTCACCTTGTGGGATCAGCGCTGAGCGATCCTTACCTGAGTTATGCGGCAGGCATGAATGGTCTAGCGGGTCCGCTTCACGGACTTGCAAACCAGGAAGTAATAAAGTGGATTTTTGAACTCAGGGAGGATTTAAAAACTGAATTGCCCACAAAGCAACAGATCGAAGAATACGTGAAAAGAACATTGAGTGAAGGGAAAGTCGTGCCAGGTTATGGCCATGCTGTTCTTCGTAAAACCGATCCGCGGTTTACTGCCCAAATGGAATTCGGCAAGAAACATATGCCGGATGATCCAATAGTTCAAACCGTATGGAATATTTATGAAACAGTTCCACCAATTCTACAATCGCTTGGTAAAATAAAAAATCCATGGCCAAATGTTGATGCACACAGCGGTGCATTGCTCGTACACTATGGAATGAAAGAATACGAATATTATACGGTACTCTTTGCCGTTAGTCGCGCCCTCGGCGTACTTGCGAGCCTCTGCTGGGATCGTGCGCTTGCATTCCCGTTAGAACGTCCAAAATCAGTTACAACAGATTTAGTGAAGTTGTGGTCGGAGGGGAAGGATAATATTTGGGGGGAATAAAGAAGGGCAGACTTTTTTTGATTGGCTTGATTGATCAATGTGCAAAATATGCAAATGTGCAAATGCCTTATTTGCATGAAGTGTCACATATATTAAGATGTAAGGTGGGAGCTGAAAGAATTTATCGTAGAAGATCAATCAAACCACTTAACCGAACGCACCGATTGCATTTTGCACATTTGCATATTTTGCACATTTGAACAGCCGCAAAACTAAATTATCGCAATCCCGCACATTCGTTTTACATGGGCATCAACAACGTCAAACTACAACCCTTGCCCGGTGCTGTCTCTAAATCAACCAATCCTCCAAAAAGATTTGCGCGTTCGTAAATGTTTGAAAGGCCGATTCCCTGCTTCGCGGTTTTTGCATCGAAGCCTTTGCCGTCGTCGGAGATCTTCAACATTATTCCTTCGGGGCGTGAACGCAATTCAACCTTGATCTGTTTTGCTTCGCTATACTGAATTACATTTTTCAATTGCTCCTGTGTGATTCGGTACAAGGTAATTTTCATACTCTTCGTAACCCAAATCGAATCGTCATAATCAAAATCAATTTTAAATGAACCCGCACCGGTAATATCATTTATTAAATCCTGTATTCCCGTTGCAAGTGATTCGGCCTTTATTTGTGGTGAAACCAAATCTTTCGACAGCTTCCGAATTTCTTCATAAGCCATCAGGATGAATTCGCGCGTTTTTGTTCTTACATCGATATCATGCGCATCTGTTGGATTCATCATATCCAAATAAAGACGTGCTGTCGTCAATATCTGGTTTACATTATCATGCAATTCATTACCGAGCCGAACGCGTTCGCGTTCCTGCGCATCGATGATTGACTCGGCAATTTCTTTCTGATGTGTTATTCTTTCTTCGAGCAATTGCACGCGCAATTGTTTTATTTCGGTTAGATCCTGCAATGAACCAATCATTCGTACAGGTAATTCATTTTCATAGATGACTATACCCCGATCATGTATCACTTTAAACGTACCATCAGCGCATTGAAACTGGTATTCTTCTTGCCATGATATTTGTTTGTTATCAAGTACTGCGGCAACGCTGTGTTGAACACGTTCGCGATCTGCTAGATGTATACGATCAAACCACCACAACAGATCATTCTTTTCATTATGAATAAAACCCGTCATTTTCTGCAATTGCTGATTGCGGAAAACAATACTGTTCACAATATCCCATTCCCAAATCGCTTCAGAAGTGGCCCTGCTTAGATATAGATTTTTTGGATCTTGCTCCGGTTCCAGGTTAGATGGAGATTTTCCATTTGCCGAAATTTCACTAATTGGATGGATGTTCACGGCTTCAGCAGCAACATGGGCAGGATCAATCGAAAATGAATTGATGAGTAGTGAAATCGCTCTCCCATCTTCATGTTTCGAACTCATGTTTGTGTGCTGCGGTTTCGCTTCTTTGCGCGTCATTCGGTGTGCGCGTGAAAAAAGATCAGCAATGTTTTTTGGAAAGATATGGTTGATGTTGTGATTGACGATCTCTACACCTTTGTTAAAATACTGAAGAAAAGATTGATTAACGTAAATGAGGTTATCCTGTGAATCGGCGATCCATCTGAGGTTGCCTGAGGATTCTTGCGTAAATGAATCGAACACCTGGGTGCTGCGTCGTTGGGTTTCCATACCGGTAGTTATATTGCTTTTAATGGTTTTGGCTTTCATAGGTACGGACTCATAGTCCGGAGTCAGCATTTCATGCTGCTGGCGCTGTTACGGTTGGAAGGAATTCTGGAAGGCGTTCATAATCTTTCGACTTATCCAGGAATCCAATCGCACCGAGTGACAGGCATAACTTCTTGTAATAATCATCTGCCTGATTCGAAACCATTACAGCTTTGATACCCGGATATTTTTGTCGCATGACACGGAGCAGGCTGATGCCATTCCCGTCGGGCAAATTGATGTCTAGCAATAAAAGGTCTGGTCGAACGGAATCAAGTTGACGAACTGCTTCCCGGTAACTACCGGCATAGCGGATATCGTGATCGTCGGTCGTTTCGGTGATCATCTCCATAAAGCGGCTGATCATCAACGCCGAATCGTCGACTATAAAAATTATGGGTTTGGTCATTGGTTGGGTTGGTTAGTTAGTAGCAACAAAGAAAGAGGAACATAACCTTTAGAAAAATAGCAAACCTTATTATTGTAGAGTAGTGGAAGATGGGGATGTTCGTAGCGGGAGAACTACATGAGGGGTGCGAGGGTAGAATGTAGAATATCGAATATAGAATGTAGAATGGCAGTGGGGCTACAGAAGGGGTTTTAATATTGAACATAGAAGAGCGAGCCGGGTCAATATGCTACATT
>JACMLR010000517.1 GCA_014379515.1 Chitinophagaceae bacterium | reverse complement strand
TTCAGTTTGCATATGAAAATCAAAGCATGTATTTGGCTATTTGTTTTTGGATTTGTTATTGACTTTGTTGGGGCCTGGATGAAAGTCACTCATCAACCACTCGGTGATGTCACAATAGCGATTGCAGTTTTGTTTAAAACTGTCGGCATTCTGGGGTTGACTGTGTTCCTGTTAGCGCATCCAAAAGTGAAGGCGTTTCTTGCCTATAAGCCATTCGACGACTTCAAATGATAGCGTTTGAAAGTTTAGGTGGTCATATAGAATGATTCTTTCAATTTGTGCGATTCACGTTCAATTAACTTGCCATTAATCTTTGCTTATATGCTCGAACTTCGTCCAATCTGCGAAAACTGCGGAAAGCTTTTGCCAAACAATAGTACAGATGCTATGATATGTACATTCGAGTGTACTTTCTGTCGGGATTGCGTCACCAACATTTTACAGGATGTTTGTCCAAATTGTGGTGGTGGCTTTGAAAAGCGGCCGCATCGCCCGAAGGACAAATTGCAGAAATATCCGGCAAAAGAAGAACAACTGTTCAAGCCGGTTGATTTGACGGTGTTTGACCCCTTGCTTTCAAAAAATAAAAGCGTGGACCCGAGTCTGCGATAAATAAATTAGTACAACACAATACCGCAAGGCTGGCTCTGCGAATTACTACCAAATTCTTGCCGCCCATTTCATCCGCCTCTTAAGTCAACCCATCCCCGAATGTTGAACATCCAACTCTATTCGCTACTCGTTGGTGATTAGCGCCGCTACCTTCGTTCAACTTAAATCTTAGCAATGAAAATTTCTTATCCTCACGTAATAGATAATGGTGGTGGCGAACGTCTGATCTTCAAGGCGCTTGTACAAGAGTCGGACGGCGATAAACTATTGGTAGAAAATTATGTAACTCCAGGGAATGGCCCGGTCATGCATACTCATTGGCTGCAGGATGAAGCATTAACGGTCGTCACTGGGCGACTTGCGTACGAAGTATTAGGTCAACCGGTACAACATGCGCAAAAGGGCGAAACCGTCGTATTCAAACGCGGCGTGGCACATCGTTTCTGGAATGATGGTACAGATGTATTGCATTGCGAGGGCTGGTTGAAACCTGCTAATACCATCGTCTTTTTTCTTAGCTCAATATTTGCAGCACAGAAGAAATCCGGCAATGCTCAACCCGAACGGTTTGATGGTGCGTATTTAATTACGCGGTATAAATCGGAATATGATCTCCCATCTATTCCGAAATTTGTTAAGAGAGTCATCATCCCCGCAACTTATTATATCGGAACGATGCTGGGAAAGTATGAACATTTTAAAGATGCGCCTGAACCAGTAAAGCCGTAATGAGGTTTTGGCCGAAGTATTGCATGGACTAGCTTTGAGGATTAGCAATATGCGAACGAATATACTTTGGACAGGCAGGGAATACTACTCGCTAGAGGATTGTGTCATTTTGCGAAGTACAACGGGTTTGGAAATTGATTCAACCATCATCGGTTATTACAAAGGACAAATCTATCACGTTCGCTATAAAATCAGTACGTCATTAACATGGCGAACGAAGGATGTCGCAATTGATTACCGACTCGGTCATCGATCAGGTCATATTAATTTAACAAGCGATTTTAATGGCAAGTGGTCGTTGCAAAATCAGCCTACGTCGGAATTAGACGGCTGTGTCGACGTTGATATACCACTTACCCCTTTCACCAATACACTCCCAATTAATCGCCTGAATCTTTCCGTGGGAGATGAATCAACTATCAAAGTCGTTTATATCGATCTTTTTAACAACAGCATTCGAGCTGTCAATCAACGTTACCAAAAAATTGCCGGCAATTCGTTCCATTATGAAAACGTACCAAACGATTTTGAGGCGGTTATTGAGGTGGATGATGCAGGATTAGTGATAGACTATCCATCGTTGTTCTTTCGTACTGCAATTGACAATCTGCAATATTGATAGTTGCTTTGTTGGGGATGTAATAACAGTTAAATTTATTCGTGCTATCATTGACAGCTAAACGATATGTTGCTGAACTTTCTGCTTTGTCGTCTGCAGCACAATCGAAAAATCTGCAACTTTTTTTTTGAGATGAGAATCCAAACAATAAATTCCTCGGCATTCGAATGGCCGATGAGACCCATTAATGCTAATTGAGTTTTTGGATGAATATTCCAGCGCAATGCCTCGTGTCATGCTTCGATATGCGATTGAGATGCTAGGTTCAACTGAAAAAAATACTATCTCAATTTGAATAACCAACCAACTTCGTAGCGATCCCCCGGTTCGTCGACGGGTAGTTGCTGAGTATGCATCTCCTGGTTGAAGGAATCATGATGAGAAATACGTAAGTTGCTTCGGCGAACGAGCATACAACTTAAATAGATTAATGACACGATATGAAACATAATGTGATTTCAATGCGACCTTTTATTGGCGCCAGGGACTACGATCTTTCAAGAGCTTTTTATCGGGATCTTGGTTTCGAGGAAACGGTTTTGGATAATCAAATGTCTGTATTTAAGACTGGCTCGGTAGCGTTTTACTTGCAGAGAGCGTATGTTAAAGATTGGATTGACAATACAATGATCTTTATCGAAGTGGATGATGTTGATCGTTATTGGAAAGAGTTGACGGAATTGAATTTTACGACAAAATATCCAACGACCAAATTGTCTCCAATCCGGGATGATAGCTGGGGTCGTGAATGTTTCGTCCACGATCCGTCTGGCGTGCTTTGGCATTTCGGACAGTTTCATAAATGACCGGCTCCATAAAAAATAGAATATTTCTCAAAAATATGATGAAAGTTTTCACGCTCGCTGCGGTAATTGCATTTAGCTCTTTTCTGCATGCTCAATCGCCCAGGCAGGTTTTTGTAGCTACAGATATCGATAATTTCTGGACCGCTTACCAAAAAATTGTATCAACCAAAGACACAATAAAGCAATACACCTATCTTAAAGAATTATACCTGGACAAGGCAAGCCCCGGTCTTACCAGTTTGATGGAGGTTAGAAATTACCGGGCAAAAGATTTCCTGGACGCCATCAATCAGTATCCTGAGTTTTGGAGCACGTTGAAGCCACTCACCTTAAATGTTAGAAAGGATTATCCAGAAATTGAAGCCGCATTTAATAAACTTCGTCAACTTTATCCAGAATTAAAACCTGCCACAATTTATTTTGCGATCGGTGCATTTCGAACTAATGGTACAATCCAGGGAGATCGGATTTTGATTGGTAGCGAACTCGCACTTGCAGATAATTCAGTCAAGATCAATGAACTTCCAGAGTGGCGACAACCTTTTTACCGGGAGTATTCGCCACGATCAAACCTTCCGCTACTGTGTACGCACGAATTTATTCATACGCAACAAAAAGATTTCGTCGATAATCTTTTGTCTACCTGTCTTTATGAGGGGATAGCAGAATTTTTATCATGCAAAGCAACAGGAAAAGAATCAAACTCTCCCGCTATAGCATTTGGAAAGAAAAATCTTGACATGGTTGTAAAGAAATACGTAGAAGATCTTTATCTGGTAACCAACAATACTAATTGGAGATGGGGTCAAAATAATAACGAATTGAAAGTGCGCGATCTTGGTTATTTTATTGGATATGAAATCGCGGAACGTTTTTACAATTCGTCAGCCGATAAGGCGAAAGCAATCAAACTTTTGATTGAATTGGACTATACCAATGAATCAATTGTTGAACAGGTCGTTGATGGAAGCAAGTTGTTTCCAAAACCAATCGGACAATTGTTTGCCGAGTATGAGAAGTCGCGGCCCACTGCGTCTGTACTGAGTCCTTTTGTTAATTTGAGTGAGACCGTCAAACCCGGATTGACGAGGATAACTGTTGCGTTTTCCGAGCCATTGAATGGGCACAGTACGAGTATCGACTTCGGACCTCTTGGCGAAAATTTTTTTCCGCGGATCACTGCGGAGAGAACCTGGTCCGCCGATGCACGATCCTGGACGTTTGAAGCGGATTTGCAACCCAATCGCCACTACCAGATTCTTATCTCAAATAATTTCAGAACAAGTAAAGGCATTCGTTTGAAACCCTATTTGATCGATTTCAAAACGGCGAATTAGCAATTGATTCGAACGCGAAATCAAAGAGCGACTTGCCGATAAATTGCGTTTATCAGCAAGTCGCCATTGGATTATTTTTCCAGTAGTTCGTCCAGATTTCCAAGTGCAGCAGTGAATCCTTCCTGGAAGCCCATTTCAAAGAGCTTTTGCATGTCTTCATTGTTCGCGAAAGTTATTTTCACAGTAACAGTTGTTCCATTACCTGAGGCTGCGAACGTATTCACCCAATTCATCGACGGTGCTTCTGTGGTTTTCGTTCCGTCTTCATCACAAAAAGAATCGGAACCGGAATATTTAGTTGGAGCGTTGATTGTTTTATAATCGAACCGTGCCCAATGCCGTTCGCCTTCTGGCCCAACCATACAATAAAGCCACATTCCCCCTTCCCGAAAATCCATCTTCTTTGTTTCAGCACGCCAGGGTTTAGGCGCCCACCACGTATCAAGCAAGCTACTCTCTGTCCAGTATTTCCATACTTGTTCAACTTTGCCATCAAACTGTCTTACAACCGTTACCGTGTTGTTGACTGCATCTTTCGTAAACTGTGTTTTTTGTGTTGTAGTCATGATTTTTTTGTTTTAGCTTTTTTCAATTCTGCATCTAACTGACTAAAGCGATCTTCCCATAACTGGTAAAAAGGTTCTAGCCAATCGGCAATTTGTTTCATCCTGGTAGGATTTAATTGGTAGTATATTTCTCTTCCCGACTGTTCCTGTTTTATTAATTGAGTCTGTTTCAAAACATGGATATGCTTTGAGACTGCTTGCCTGCTTGTGTCAAAATGTTGCGCAAGCATATTGGGCGTCATGGCGTGAATCGCAATCAAACTTAAAATAGCGCGACGGGTTGGGTCTGCTATTGCCTGGAAAACATCTTTTTTCATTCTTTCAACATTTATGCAACTAGCTGGTTGCAAATATATGCGCAACCACCTGATTGCGCAAAATTATTTTTTCAGGCTATGTTCAATTTATCTGGCCGTATTTTTGGATCGGGTGGTCAAAAATTCAATTCAATTATTATTGATGAAGTCTGTTGCAGAAAAAATGGGTATCAAGGAATCTATGATTTCATTTATAGTTGACGCTCCTCCGGATGCGTTGGATAGGATTCAGCTTCCTGCAATCAAACGTAAGCGAAGTTTGACAGGAGAATTTGATTACATCCATCTCTTTGTAAAAACGCAGGCGAAATTTCGAGTAAAATTTCCTGCGTTGAAAAAGCACCTGAAGGCAACAGGTTCATTGTGGGTATCGTGGCCAAAATCGGGTCAGATCGAAACAGATTTGACGTTGCCTGTAGTAATAAAACTTGGGTACGACGCGGGGTTGGTAGAAAGCAAAACGCTTAGTGTCGATAGTGTGTGGTCTGCTATTAAGTTTACACATCCGAAAGCGGGAAAAAAATATAACAACAGTTACGGCAAACTACCTGTTTGATTGCGCTGCCAATTATAGGTGCGTTCATAGTTCTATGTTCTGTAATTCCTAATCCAACCTTTCGAATAGTTGCCTGCGATCTAACAGTAGATTGTTATTTTTGAATGATGCGTTTAATGATCTTCTTCCTGCTTGCTTTGTGTGTTGGCTTTACTTCTCCAGGGTCTGGCAGAAAAATCTCCATAAGCGGGACCGGGCAAGGTACCACCTACCATATTGATTATTTTGCGTTGGATTCAACTGTTACCAAATCGGATATTGATAGCCTGATACATTTAATTGATCAATCGCTATCATTGTATATGCCGGGATCGTTGGTCAACCAATTCAATGAGGCGCACAGAGGGATAAGGATAGATGAACATATGAGAGCGGTTGTAAGTAGAGCGATTGAGGTTTTTAGAATCACAAACGGTCAATTTGATATTACGATCTATCCAATTACGGAGGCCTGGGGTTTTGCAGCGAAGAAGCCCACGTCGCTACCCACCGCTCGTCAACTACGAAAACTAACAAAATGTGTCGGTAGCAACTATATTTCCGTTAGGGGAGATAGTTTGTTGAAATCGAAAGCTTGTGTAAAACTTGATCCGAATGGAATCGCCCAAGGTTATACAGTTGATTTGATAGCTGATTTATTAGAGGTAAATGGCATATTAAACTACATCGTCGAACTGGGTGGAGAGCTTCGGGTTAAAGGCCGCAAGTTACCTGGAGATGAACCGATCACAATTGGACTTGAAACTCCCGGTGAAAGTGAGTGGGAGTTGACTACCACCAACCAATCTTTAGTACTGGATAGCGGGGCGATAACTACCTCGGGCAGTTACAGGAAATATATCGAAGCACGTGGCAAAAAGAAATCTCATTTGCTAAATCCGCATACTGGAAGGCCAGTGATGAATGAGTTGATTAGTGTTTCCGTAGTAGCGCACAATGCAATCACGGCTGATGCATATGACAATGCATTAATGGTGATGGGTCTTGAAAAAGCAATTTCATTTGTTGAATCGCATCCGGAAATTTCCGCAAGATTTGTTTATCGACGGAACGATGGTTCGATTGCAGATACGATGACGAGCGGATTCAAAAAATTCATTCGAAAGAAGCTGTAGCTCCTTCGTACACTGCTATCGATTGATTGGTTCGATTCGTTGATAATAAGAATGATAGATTTGCCCCTTTCTTAACAACCCGCAGTAACATGCCACAGCACTGGAGTATCGCTATTCTTGTAAACCCGCTTGCTGGAAGCGGTCGGAGCATAAAACTGGCCGATGATATCACTCGTTTGCTTCGCGATCGTGCGGTCGCATTTGTAGTATTCAAGGAGAATTGGCCTTCTATGTTCGACGGGTTCACGGACATTTGGATTGTTGGTGGCGATGGTACGTTGAATTATTTTATCAACCATTACCCCTTCCCGTCCATTCCTTTGGCCGTATTTCCTGGCGGGTCAGGAAATGATTTCCAGTTTATGCTTTATGGCAACCAGACGATCATTGAGATGATTTACACTATCTTTCAATCAACTCCAAAAAAAGTTGATGCCGGAATTTGCAATGGTCAGTATTTTCTAAACAGTGCCGGGGCGGGTTTCGATGGAAAGGTTGTCCATACAATCAGGGGAAAAAATAAATCAAAAGGCAAGGGTTCGTTTTTTCGCGCTGTACTATCGAACATCTTTACCTATAAAGAACGCGAGTATACAATCACTGACGGCGACAAAACATGGAGCGGTAAATTTTTGATAGTAAGTATCATGAACTCAAGACGCGCCGGTGGAGGATTTTATATAGCGCCAAAGGCATCTATCTCCGATGGAAAATTTGACATTACTCTTATTGACAAACTCAATATTTTCAAAAGAGTACGATATTTACCAGTTATCGAAAGAGGAAAACACGAAGGGCTTCCTTTTATCAGGCAATTTTTGTCAGCGGCAATTACGATTGAAAGCGACGATGAAATGGATACGCAGTTAGATGGTGAATATTATTCTTTTAAGAAAATGGAAATCCGGACATTGCCTGGCGTTCTAACCTTCAGGTATTAAAAAACACTCCGTGGAGTGTTCTTTAAAAATCATTTATCGCTTCCTAATTTACGATGGGGTTTCATTCTTTTTATCAACTGTGATTACGGGTATCGTAGACCCATAAGATAAGAGTTTACGAGTAACTCTGCTCCACCAACCGGGCATTTGAAATTCCGTTAACGGATTCGCCATGATGAGGTCCGCATTTATTCGTTTTGAAAAATCAAGGGTGCTCTTCGCGAGGTTTTTACCTTCAAGCCAAAAACATTGTACAGGAATTGTTGAAATACTTTGCAGTACATCAAGTGTTGAGTTCAGGATTTGACCTCCGATGTTTTCATCACCGCGAAGTCCGACAAGGTAAATGGTCGATTTGAACGATCGCGCTAGCATCGTTGCCATTTTAATTCGGCGTATCGGCACTTCTCCGGTAACTGGCAGCACAATTTTTTTGAAATGACTTACCAAGCCGCTCGATTGGATCGCGAGAACGGGCACTGATGTTTGTCGGGCTAATTTGCTAATTGTAACGGAAGAAAGAATCCGGTGAAGCAAATTGAACTTTGGCAAGCCCATCACAACAAGGTCCATATCAAATTGCTCGATGTATTGAGTAAGTTGTTCTGCAGGATTGCCTTTTAGAACACTTATTTCCATTGTACCTTTTCCACAAACATGCTCGCGATACTGATCACGAAGTTCCTGCAATGCTGATCCGGCATTAGTAACGCTCGCTGTATTTTCATACATAAAGAAACGTGAGGCAGTTGCCTCTCGCAATGTGACGGAGAACGATGACACCACATGTACAAGATGGATATTGCACTGAAAGGCGTTTGCCAGTTCGATCGCTTTTGCAATTGCCCATTTATCGCGACTACTGAAATAGACCGGGACGAGGATGTTGTGTAAATTAGTTGACATAAGCAATGTGTTTTTAGAGTACAGCAATGATTTAAGCGAACGTTAATAGCGATTGAAAACTAGGTTCTCTAATCCGTCTGGACGCGATCGTTTCGAGTATTTCGTCCTTACTACAAAAACTTACGCCCTTACCTGCATTTCCAACCATACAACGATCATCGGCGCTATCACCCACGACGATCGTATTCGAAAGGCTTACATTATATTTTTCACAGGAATATTGAAGCGCATTTGTTTTGCAAAACGAATGTCCGCAGATACTATCAGGCGACCCGAAAAAGCAGGAGGGAAGGTTAACTTCTCCCGTCGCTTTTCCTTCAAAAAATTCGAGACTATTTGCCAATGAAAAACTTGCTCCAATATTTTGTTTTACATAGTTAGTGATAAGTGTGTAACTGTTGCTAATGATTCCAATTATGTACCCTTTCTTTTTTAACTGGTCGATTACATCTTTTGCATCATTGATCAGTGGAATCGTTGCAGCAACCTGGAGGAGCTGATCAATCGTTTTTCCTTTTAGAAGTAAGGCGATTCTTTTACAAAGAATCAATGAATCTTTTTCTGCAAAACGTAAATCTTCAAGTTTTGCGGTGAACCCAAAAGTGGCTGCGCATTTGTCGATAAACCGACCTTGCCACAACGTATCATCCATATCAAATATTGCCATTTTGTGAAAGCCGGACAATTGATCGCGAAGCGTTTTATTCATTTCCCGATTGATTGCTTCGAGCGAATGAATTTCGCTTTCGGTGAATTCCTGTGGATTAAACGATTGTGCTTTGCCAATAATAGCGCGGGATACTTCGTTGCTCATTTTACCAAGCGCCTCCCAGGGTTTGCTTTTGTTTTCGATATAGCCAATATTGACTTCTTTAATGCGTGCCTGCATGAGGTACATATCGAGGAGGATTCCAATATCAACACCGTAGTCATTAAAAAAGTTGATGCGATCGAAAAATTTGCGTTTACCTGCAATCATACCGCTTAATGGCTGTGCGAAATGCGAAATTCCAGGGAAGAAAATATTAAGCAAAGGTTTGGCGACGAGCTCCGTCACACGGCCAGCGTTACGGGCAAAACTGCCTTTTACAAAATCGGCATCATCATTCAGAAGCGGCTGTACGAGATCGTTAATTGTATTTGGAGGATAAGGGTCTATATCCGCGTCGAGAAAGATAATAATTTCGTTAGTGGCATTGAGAATGCCATCCTTCATGGAAATACCCTTTCCACGAACTTTACTGATAACAACTTTTGCGCCTGCATCTGTGGCTGTTGAAACGGTTTTATCTTCTGAGTTATCGTCGACAACAATTACTTCGGTCACTAACGGGTTCAAAAAACAAAATTTCACTACGGCGGCAATCGTTTGTTCCTCATTCAAAGCTGGTATTATTACCGAGAGCATCAAAACCTCCTTTTTACTTTTCTACAGTCTGGCGATTGAAACGGAACTATCGGGCAAACAGAACATTCATCATTTCCAAAAGCCGTGCCTGACAAGCTAAACCGGATCGTCTTACCGGAAATGTGGAAAGAATTCTACGCGTGCGAATGATTGGTTTCCAAAGAGTAAAGAAAAACTGTTGGTATGAACTGAGGGTTAAACCCGGATTAAAAGAGGATTAAGAGTTTGCCGGTATTGTGCAGTTCTAAAATGAAAAAATCCTTTCGGAAGCCGAAAGGATTTTTTAAATCGTTATGTGAAAGGATTAATAATCTCTGTTATAACCACCGCCACCGCCGCTGCTGCTACCGCCTTTGCGATAACCACCACCGCCGCCGCCGCCGCCACGATCGCCACCGCGATCACGGTTGTAGCCACCGCCACCCCCGCCGCCACCGAAGCTGCGTTTTTTGAATCCACCACCACCAGCGCCACCACCACCTTGTGGTTTCGGTTGCGCCTCGTTAACGATGATTTTACGACCCATTACTTCGCTTTCGTAAAGGCTGCTTAATGCATTTTGTGCTTCAGCATCCTCTGGCATTTCGACAAAACCGAAGCCCTTGCTACGGCCGCTTACTTTGTCCTTAACAATTTTCGCAGAAGTAACTGAGCCATACTGCTCAAACATGGTTCTCAAATCCTCATCGGTCATTTGCCAGGAGAGGTTCCCTACGTAGATGTTCATTGTCAAAAAAAATTTAAATGTTCTAAATAAAACCGATAATGACAATAGTTACTACTATGAACTGAGGAACCGAAAAAGGGTAGAAAACATCAGCACACGAGAACTAAGTACAATATCAATTGTGAAGTTAGGGGAATTATAATTTCAAAAAAATAAAAAATCCCCTCCCCAAAACCTGTCTTATTGCCTCATTTTTAGAAGAAAAGGTGACTCAATAAATCATCGTTTTTTGGCAGCCGCGGTTTCAGTCCAAGCAATTTGCTGTATTGAGCACCACTAAGAAAAGTATTGAATTCGGTCGTCATTGCCTCGTGCAATATGCCAAACTTATTTCGATAGCCCGCTGGGTCAGTTTTAGCGAGTGGGAGAATCGCAACTTTTTTGTTGATAAAATCGGTAATCACATTGCTTACTTGCGGACCCTGGCTGTCCGATAACGCGAGCTTGGATTTCAACACACTCACAATGCCTGTAACAATTGACGACACATCGTGAATAGGTAACACTTTTACTTCCTGTGGCGGCTTCGGGTTCGATTGCCCTGAAGCGGAGTAAAACCCTATTATGACCGTGAATAGAAGTATCATTCGTTTCATACTTGCAAGTTAGCATTCTGAGCGATATTCCCTAATGTTCGGAAAAGCGGGTTCAATAGTGCAAAAAAATCCCCCGTTGTTAAACGGGGGACTAAAATATCAGCTCATTATCTTATTCTGCTACAACTTCGAATTCTAATTCTGTAGATTGACCATTTCCAAAATCAATCGTTGCTTTATAAGTTCCTAATTCTTTTACTTCGTCGGAAATAGAAATTCTGCGGCGATCGATCTCATAGCCTTTTTGCTCGCGGATTCCGCGGCTGATTTGAAGAGATGTAATGCTACCGAAGATCTTTCCACTGGTTCCTGTTTTAGCAGTAAGCTTCAGCGGACTTTCTTTCAGTTTAGCAATAACCTGGTTAATTCCAGCAAGCATCAGATCTTCTTTTTTCTTCAGCTGCTTTCTTTTTTCCTCTAGCTGCTTCATGTTTGAAGGACTTGCTTCGATAGCAAGCTTCTGCGGAATAAGAAAATTTCGGGCGTATCCATTGCGGACTTTCACCACTTCGTTTGCGCCACCAAGATTGTCGACATCTTTAATTAAGATGATATCCATTTTGTTCTTTTTTGTTCACCATTACCAATCCGCCGGAGGGGGACTGTCATCCGCCGTGGCGGAATTAGATGAGGTTTACTTTAAAAGATCTGTTACGTACGGAAGCAGCGCCATTTGGCGAGCTTTCTTAACGGCCTGTGATACCTTACGTTGATACTTCAACGAATTACCGGTAATACGGCGAGGTAACAATTTACCTTGTTCGTTAAGAAATTTCTTCAGGAACTCAGCATCCTTATAGTCGATATAACGAATCCCCAACTTCTTGAAGCGACAATACTTCTTGCGTGGTTTTTCCGTTTTAATCGCCGTCAGGTACTTAATTTCATTTGCTTTTGCCATGATTAAGCCTCCATAACTTTTTCGGTTCCTGTTTTAACACCACTTTTCTTTTTGGCATTGTACTCGACGGCGTATTTATCGAGTACAGTGAACATGTGACGGAGAATGTTCTCGTCACGAAGCATCTGGATCTTCAGAAGCTCATTGAGGCTGGATGGCGCACTGTATTCCATTACCCAATAAAGACCAGTAGTCTTTTTGGCAATGGGGTACGCCAGTGATTTTAGTCCCCAGGGATTTTCGTGCACAATACTTCCGCCGTTGTCAGTGATAAAGGCGGTGTATTTTTTCTGAGATGTTTTGAAGTCATCCTCAGACAGCACAGGGGTAAAAATCACCATCAATTCGTAATTGTTCATGGTCCCTTGACTGATTAGTTTAAAAAAAATTGTTTATCCCAAAAACCGAAACATAAAAAATGATTCGATAACGGGGCGGCAAAGATAAGTTATAGCAACGGTTAAATAAACCTTGAGCAGAAGTTTTTTATCAGGGCAAACCCGTTGCATGACTGTTGAGAATCAACATATAAGGTCGTGGATTTTGAGAATCGCAACTTTTCGCCCCTTTCAACCATTGTACCCGGCCCTGCCAACCGACCGGCAAAATTATTGATCTCACCTAACTTTTATTCCTTTCTCCTTTTTTTCAGAAGTTTACTCTAGCTTGTTTTTTTATTGATGACTTATGATCTACCGATCCGATGTAAGTGCAAATACCATCACATTCAATCGGTCTATCATGAAAAAAAATGCTGCTTTGATTTCAATCCTGCTTCCGTTGTTGTTCGCGTGTAGCAAAGGTGATAAAACATCCTCACCACCCGTAAACCCGCCACCTCCTCCTCCCGTTACCCAGAATGCGATCGCGGCCATCGATAATGCTGTTACAGGGTTCATGGGGACTTATAATGTTCCGGGCGTGTCAATAGCGATTACGAAAAATGGCAAACTCGTCTATGTTCAATCTTACGGCAAGATGAGCTCGTCTGATAACGCTGCGATTACAAATACAAGTCTTTTCAGAATTGCAAGCGTTTCAAAACCGATAACGGCAGTGGGTATAATGAAACTGATCGAAGCGAATAAGGTCACTATGGATTCAAAAGTTTTTGGACCTGCAAGTATTTTGGGGACTGATTTTCCAACTGCTCCTATCGGAGTCAATGACATTACAATTCGAAATTTATTACATCATACTGTCGGTTCGTGGGGCAACGATGGTAACGATCCGATGTTTAAGCAACCAACTTATTCGCATGCACAATTAATAAAATGGACACTTGAAAATTATCCGGCGACCAGCAATCGGGGTGTTTATGCCTACTCCAATTTTGGCTATTGTATTCTTGGGCGCGTGATCGAAAAGCTATCTGGTAAAACCTATGAAAATTTTATCAAGGATGAAGTGCTTGTCCCATCAGGCATCACCACAATGAAAATTGGGGGAAGCACACTTGCAGATCGTCAGCCAAACGAGGTCATCTATAATGCCCAAAGCGGACAAAATGCATACATCTATAACGTTCCAAGAATGGACGCGCATGGTGGATGGATTGGTTCTGCAACTGATCTTGCTAAGTTTATGATTAAGGTTGACGGATTTCCGACCAAGGCAGACATCCTTCAGCCTGCAACAATTACGACCATGATCACCCGCTCCGTTCCTTCGTCGAACTACGCAAGCGGCTGGGGAGTAAACAATGCTAACCATTGGTGGCATACAGGTGGTTTACCAGGAACTGCTACCGAAATCATTCGGTCCGCGGGGGGATTCAATTGGGTAATCCTTTGCAATTCCAGAAGTACAAACGTCAACTTTGGTGGCGCACTCGACAACCTTTTATGGCCCGCGATAACGAACAATGCTACTCCATGGCAGGATATAGATCAGTTTTGAGATTATCATGATAAACTCAGAGCCATCCATTATGGATGGCTTTTTCTTTTTCCAGCACTCAGATTTTAGTCATCAAACTTTTCGTTCAATTAATGACGGAATAAAGGGTGCGATCTAATCTATCCCTGACCTGACAATTTTACCTATTGCGATCATTCTTGGTAGAGTGGCATTTTCTTTGAACTTTTGCCGCCGTTTCGTTATTCCATTCAATTAAATCGATTTTATGCAAAAAGGGAGTATCCGGGTTCAGACAGAAAATATCTTCCCGATCATTAAAAAGTTCTTGTATAGTGACCACGAAATCTTCTTGAGGGAGTTGATCAGTAATGCGGTTGACGCAACACAAAAATTGAAAACGCTTTCTTCCATTGGTGAGGCAAAAGGGGAGTTAGGTGAGCTTGATATCGAAATTAAACTTGATGTTGAAAACAAAACAATCACTATCTCCGATAAAGGCATTGGAATGACAGGAGAGGAGGTTGAAAAATACATCAACCAGGTTGCGTTCAGCGGTGCAGAAGAGTTCGTTAAGAAATATAAAGGTCAGAACGAAAACGCTATCATTGGGAAATTCGGCCTTGGATTTTATTCGGCATTTATGGTGAGCGATAAGGTAGAAGTCATAACCAAAAGTTTTAAAGAAGGCTCTGTTCCTGTCAAATGGGAATGCGATGGAAGCCCGGAGTACACAATTGAGGAAACAACAAAGGATGCGCGGGGTACTGACATCATTCTTTACGTAAATGAAGAAAGCAAAGAATTTCTGGACGCTTCACGGATACAATCGATCTTAAATAAATTCTGCCGCTTCCTTCCTGTCCCGATCAAATTCGAAGACAAACAAATTAATACAACACAACCGGCGTGGACAAAGAAGCCCACTGAACTTACTGCGGAAGATTATAAAAGTTTTTATAAAGAGTTATATCCTTACAATGAACCCCCGCTTTTTTGGATTCATCTTAACGTTGATTATCCATTTAACCTGACGGGAATTCTATATTTCCCCAAAATCAAACAGAGTTATGAGATACAGAAAGATAAGATTCAACTGTACAGTAACCAGGTTTTTGTAACGGATGAAGTCAAAGACATTGTTCCTGAATTTTTAATGCTTCTACAGGGCGTCATCGATAGCCCGGATATACCGCTGAACGTTAGTCGAAGTTATTTGCAAGGTGACCCGAACGTTCGAAAAATAAATAATCATATCACAAAAAAAGTTGCGGATAAGTTGGAAGAAATTTTCAACAAAGACCGTAGGGAATTTGAAGAGAAGTGGGAAAGTCTTGGTTTGTTCGTGAAGTATGGAATGCTAACAGACGATAAGTTTCTTGAAAAGGCAAACAAGTTTCATGTATTCCAGGATGTTGCTTCAACAACCAGTGAAACTGAAGGGGCGGCACCCACGCACAAATATTACACGCTTGAGGAATATCGCATGGCGTCCGAAACCCTTCAAAAAAATAAGGAAGGGAAACTTACTATTTTATATACAACTGACATTGTGCAGCAGGACGCGTATATCAAAGCAGCACAGCAAAAAGGTTATAACGTTGTATTGCTGAATACCCTGATCGACGCGTCGTTTATCAATCAAATGGAAAGCAAATGGAACGATGTTCATTTCACGCGCGTGGATTCTGATATTACCGAAAACCTGATTGATAAGCAGGAAAACGCAGATAGCGTTCTTAGTAAAGAAGAGGAAGAGACGCTGAAGCAATTATTTGATATCAAACCGTCGTCGCTTTCGGTTGGCGTTGAGGTGAAAGGATTGCCGGCTGATGCACCACCTGTAATTGCAACACGGCCAGAATTTATGCGTCGCATGAAAGATATGGCGGCGATGAGCGGACCAATGGGAAGTTTTTATGCAAGCATGCCTGACGAGGTAACGCTGACGGTTAACGGCAATCATGCGATTTTCCAAAGGCTGTTGAAGTCTGATAACAAAGAAGTACAAGAGAAGTCCGTCAGGAACCTGGCAGATCTTGCATTGCTTTCACAAGGTCTTCTTAAAGGAAGTGATCTTACAAATTTCATCAATCGAAGCGTAGAGTTAATGTAAATAGCGAGAGGCCGTCAACATGACGGCCTCTGTTTGTATCTGCCAGATCCATCTTGCTTACTGAGCTTTTTTTATTAATAGTTGCTCGAGCTTTTCGATTCTTGCTTTCAGTGCTTCGTTTTGTTTTATCAATTCTTGTATCGCAAGCAGCGATACACCCGCGGGATCAATCGTGCTGATTGATTTGTCGTCAAGCCCCAAACGAAAGCGTTGATAGAAATCCTGCGCAGTAGGTCCGATATGGTATTCTTCACTGTTCTTATATTTCCATTTTGAAATTTTAAGAGAGGCAATTTTTTGAAGATGTTCCGAACCGTTGACTTCAGTAAAATCTTCTTTTTTCGTTGCATCCGATGTGTTTGTCCAAGTACCGCCAGAACTTAGATAGGCTCCATTACCGTTAGTTGCATCATCTCCCACTTCGATTGCATGGTTCACGCCGTTCATTAATATCCCGAATCCCCATTTTGTGACGTCGTCGTTTCCAAAGCGCATTGCGTTGCTTGAGAATATCTCGGCTCCATAACCGATGACAGTAGCATTGATCAGGTCGGTGAGCCAGACGTCTGCGCGACCGCCAATTGCAATGTTTTTTTCCCCTGTTAGGTTACTGGCTAGCGCGAGATATCCTACAGCTACATTATCATTGCCTGATGAGTTGATCAGCAGCGCAGAGTTCCCAATACCAACATTGTTGTTCCCATTCCCATTCATTTGTAGTACTCCTGCGCCTATGCCAGTATTTGAGCTACCGCTATTCGTCCTTAAACTGCGCCAACCCAATCCAGTGTTACCCTGCGCAAAAAAGCCAATATTTGAATGCAAAGCTTCGAAGCCTACGGCAGTGTTAAAGCTTTGAGATGTTGAATGTCGAAGCGCCCCGTATCCGAGAGCAGTGTTTTGAACACCAGTAGTACTGGCAAACAATGCACTGTCGCCAACAGCCACAGCACCGTCCGCAGTTGTATTGTGCAATGCGACATTTCCGACAGCAACATTCCCCTTTCCGACACTATTGCCGTAAAGGGAACGAAAACCCACGGCTGTGTTTCGCTCACCAGTTGTCAAGCTTCCTAAAGCACCCGAGCCAACAGCTGTTTGTCGGCCAATTGTGCCGTTATAATGTGCCAGCGCGGAATCACCGAGAGCGACCGAATTGCTGCCGCTAATGTTTAACCGCATTGCCTTCGGCCCAAGTGCAACATTGCGATTTCCGCCGATGTTCGTGGTCAGTGCCTCATGACCTAATGCCGTGTTTCCATCACCACTGACGTTGCCACGCAGTGCGTCACCTCCAAGTGCTGAATTATAAAGTCCCAAAGTGTTCGACAAAAGCGCCTGGCGACCAACGGCGGTATTACCCACGGAGACGGTTGTATTCGCCAAAGCCTGGAAACCAACACCTGTATTCTGGGAGCCTGTTGTATTTAAAGCCAGTGATTTTGAACCAATAGCGGTATTTTGCCCAGAACCACCATCATTGTTAAATAGTGCAGAATCGCCAATGGCAACAAGGTTATTATTTGTTTTGTTGCGATTCAACGCGTTGATGCCAACTGCGATGTTATTCGATCCTGCGGTGTTTTGGAAGCCTGCCCGAAATCCCATCATGGTATTACTCGTACCGTCAATCGTATTAAATGCCGCTAACGGGCCCACAGCAACGTTTCGCCCGGCGCCGCTGTTATTGTTCGACAAAGCGAATGCACCGATTGCAACAATATTTTTTACACTGTCGGCCTGGTTGCCTGCTGAAAATCCAAACCATGTATTGTCTTTCATTAATAACCCTGATCTCGAATTGTCTATTCGAAACATCAATGGTGCATTGTCTGCAGTTCCAATAAAATTTGATGTAAGCGTAGTGCCAGCGTTACCTCCCAGTCCCCAGGCATTGTTAGCGGATATCGTTTCCCACTTTGGCACAGTGGCGGTGCCGGTATTGATCCATAATTGATTGGTGGTAATATTAAATACCTGTAAGCCGGTCGCGGGATTACTGATTGCATTGATCTGTGCTGTTGTTAATCTCGGAACAAGTAATCCTTTCGTTGTGCTTTTAATGTCGAGCATTGCACTTCCATGCGCGACTGTGTTATCTGTGTTAATTGCAACCTGGGAGAAGCAAAGGTTCCATCCTGCTACCAACCCAATAATCAGCCATGTCTTTTTCATTACTTCGTTAATTTAATCTGATGAGTTCTCAATTCTAGTTGCAGGTAATTTGGCTGTTTGGGTGTTCATCACGAAAGTTCTGCTCAGCGGCATCGGAACAAACTTCCTCTTCGGCTGAAGGACCATCATTGTTAAAAGCACGACATGTTCTGCATTCATTGTTTGAAGTTTTTTTGCTGCATGCTGTCGATACGAGTAAAAGAAAAGAGAAGCAAATAGGCAGAAGCCTGAAATTTGAAATTTTCATACATAAATTATTTGAATGATTAAAGATTTGCTACCAACCAGGTCTCAACCTGAGATAAGTTGTAATCAAAAAGCCAGCGGAACGCTATCAACGATTGGGGTAGGTAAAGATGGCTACGAAGAAAGGAGTTCTATTCACCCTTAAGGATGAATTTTTAAAATACCACAAAGCGGTAATTGCATGAATTAAGAAGAACAAACGCTTATTTGTACCAGGAAAACATAGCAATCGGAGTGCGACGTCGTTATTTCTTCATTAGTTCTCGTAATCTTACAACTGCCATTGTTCTTGATGACGCATCGAGTTTGAGATACGCGTTTTTGATATGAACCTTAATTGTATTTAGCGACACGAACATTGCAGCCGCAACCTGGTTATTGGTTTTACCATTGTAAATGTGATTGACAACGATGTACTCGCGTTCTGTCAATGGAGATAAAAGGTGCCTGTTAATTTTATCCATCTTCAATTCCGGGGCTTGTTGATTACTTCGTTGCGCAAAATTCGAAAGTGCAATCTCCAATGATGCCAGCAACGTTCGTTCATTGAATGGCTTTACGATGTAACCGCTCGGTTCCACCAGCTTGGCTCGCTGAATCGTTTCCCGGTCGGAATAAGAAGTGAGAAATAGAAAGGGCAGATGAAAGTTCTTGTTTATAAAAGCTGCGATATCAATTCCATCGGAAGGACTATTTAAATTGATGTCGAGTATCACGGCATCAGGTGTGTTGTTCTTCAATTCAGCGAACGCTTCCTCGTCATCATACGCAATTCCTGACACCTTAAAATCATTATTGTCAAGATACATCGAGATGTTCCGGGCGATGATAGGCTCGTCTTCAACAATGAGAATTTTTATTTCACTTGTACTTTTCATTAAATCAGGCAAACTTGATTTTTTTTATTTGAAGAGAAGCTACTGCTCCATTATCATTGTATAAATTGAGAGTTGCTTTGAGCTTTCGCGCAAAGGATTGAATCAGTTGCAAACCGAAGGTTTTATCTTGCTGTGAGTCCATACCAACAGGATAACCCTGGCCGCTGTCTTTTACAACGAGTTCCAGCCCATTATCCTTTTCTTTTAGTGAGATGTATACACTTCCATGCTGACCGTTTTTGAAAGCATATTTGAGTGAATTGCTCACCAATTCGTTTATGACCAGTCCTAGCGGGATCACGGTATCAACATCAAGATTCAGTTTCTCAATATCAGTCTTCAGTGAAATTTTGTCTGGATTGATATTATAAGAAGCAAATAAATTCTCCGCCAGGTTGGCAATATAGTTCGGCATAATAATTCCCCGAATATTTTCTTCATGATAAAGATGCTGATGTAGGATTGCCATACTTTGTACCCTGTTACGTCCTTCCTTGATTGCCTCCACCGCTTGCTTATCAGTTAAGTTGAGCGATTGTATATCAAGCAAACTGGAAATAATCTGGAGGTTATTTTTTACCCGGTGATGGATTTCTTTCATCAACACTTGCAGATCATTTGCCTGGCGCTGAATAATTTCTTTTTTTGATTTAACCCCTCGATATTGATGTAATGTCACTGCGCCAAGCGTTACCAATGCAAAAACGCCCACTATTAAAATAATTCGAACGCGGCGTTCGGCTCGCAGCTTTTTTTGTTGCTCGGTCGACTCGAGTTTTAGATAGTCACTCATTTGTTGTTGACTTATTAACTCTTTCGATTGAGAGGTGTTTTCGCGTTCCAACGCAGCACTTAATAATTTTTCTTTTTGAAGTATTGAATCTTTCAACTGTGCTTCTTCCTGTAGATTTCGGGTTAATTCAAGCTCTCTTAAGAATCTAAGTTCCTTCAGTTTATTGATGCTGCTCAAATACAAAATTTCGCTGTTAGTCACATCCTCTTTCAAGAGGTTGTCTAGTTTACTTAACTCAGTAATAGAATTCCTGTAAAAATTTTTCATCAATTCAAAATACTTTTGACCATAGTCGTAAGCCGTTTGGAAATCTCCCAATTGAGCATACGACTCTGACATATGGCCGTACACCAATGCTGTTTGATCCGGTGTGTTTGTTGTCGAGGCCAGCTTGATGGCCTTTTCATACGCAGTCAACGCTTTCTCGCGCTCGCCCACCGTTAAATAATAATTGCCCCATGCAATTTGAAAGCGCAGGCGGATGTTTATGTCTGTACCATGATTATTCGGCGGACTGAAAGTGGTTAACACATTTTGCGCATCTGTAAATCGCCGTAATCTTATCAAAGCAAATACCTGGTTGATAATAGAATGATGGAAACTGGATGTGTTGCTCAGTTTGGCCGCCATCGACTCATTCATACGACTAAACCAAAGAGCACTGTCAAACCGCTTGTCTTTATAATGCAGCTCAAACAACTGTTCAGAGATTCGCAAACAACCTTTATCATCATTTAGTTTTTGACGCATTGCCAGAGCATCATTAAAATATTCGGTGCTTTGTGTAGATGATTGAAAGATTGAATAAATCAAACCGAGGTATTCTGCGGCGGTGGCCCGAAGGTCTTTGTCGTTATTTTTGAATGCGTATTCTGTTACTTCGGAGAGATTGTTGGAGCGGTAGTCCTGCTCGAAGGTGACCATCATCATCTGGCCGCTGCCGGGATAGGAGAACAGGCTCACCTCGGAGACGCCGACCTTCACCCAGGTCTTGCCGGCGCCCACCTTGCGCTTGTGGGCGAT
>JACMLR010000516.1 GCA_014379515.1 Chitinophagaceae bacterium | reverse complement strand
TCAAGGGCGTGTAATAATAAAAATGTCTTTTTATTGGCAACGATGTCTCCACCAACTTGCTTACCAAACTTTGCGGGATCGCCAAAAGCATCGAGGTAGTCGTCCTGTATCTGAAACGCGATGCCAAGGTTTCGGCCAAATTCATATAGATGTTTTTGATTGCCTTCACCTGCGCCGCCGAGGATTGCACCCAGTCGGAGACTTGCCGCAAGCAATACCGAAGTTTTTAATTCAATCATGCGCAGGTACTGATCCAGGCTGACGGATTCCATTTTTTCGAAATCCATATCGAGTTGCTGCCCCTCACATACTTCGCGTGCTGTTCGATTGAAAAGATGAAGGACTTGATGAATATAAAGACGGTCGAGTTTTGCAAGGCTCTCATAAGCGGCTACCATCATTACATCACCCGCAAGCAATGCTGTCGACGCGCCGAATTTTTCGTGTACCGTAGGTTTGCCGCGACGTAACGGCGCCTTGTCCATTATATCGTCATGGATCAATGTGAAGTTGTGAAAAAGTTCAATCGCATTCGCAACCTTCCATGCATCTTCATTGATAGTATCAAACAATTCATTACCCATCAAACAAATAACAGGTCGAACACGTTTGCCACCAAGCCCAAGAAAATATCTGTTGGGTTCATACAATGATGCTGGCTCGATCGGGAAGTGATCGATTTGAAACTTGTCTGCAAAGAGCGCCGACAATTCCTCAAAGCTGTGCATAGCTGCTATTACTCTTTTGATAACTATTTTATTTTTTTCTTTTTCTTACCTTCTTGCTTTTTTTCACCCTCTTCACCATTTTCATTTACCGCTGCACTTATGACCCATTCATAATCGAGTTGGCGTTTCGTCAGATTCGCTGCAACCACTTTGATCCGCACCTTATCGCCCATCCTGAACTGCCTTCCGCTTCTCGCACCTACCAACGCGTAATCTGTTTCGATATGCCTGAAATCATCATATTCTAAAAGGCTGTTGATACTAACTAGCCCTTCGCACTTATGTTCTATTGTTTCAACCCAAAATCCGAAAGCAGCGACTCCACTGATTACCCCGTCGAATTCTTCGCCAAGATAATTCTGCATGTACTCCACCTGCTTGTATTTGTTGGCTGCGCGTTCGCCATCCATTGCAGCACGTTCGCGCTCGCTGGAATGCTTACATTTTTGCTCCAATTTTTTATCTATCACAACATTTTGATTCAAGACATCGAATAAAATCCGATGCACCAAAATATCAGGATAGCGCCGTATCGGCGAGGTGAAATGTGTATAGTATTTGAATCCAAGTCCATAGTGACCGATGTTCTCCGTTGTATAAACGGCTTTCGCCATTGTTCTAATTCCCAGTTGCTCCAGCACATGTTGTTCCGGCTTTCCTTTTACATCCTGTAACATTTGATTAAATGAACGGGCAATCGCTTCCGGAGATTTTGTGTCGAACGTGTGGCCATATCTTTTTGCGAATTCAACAAAAGGAAGCAGCTTCATTTCGTCCGGTGTATCGTGGATACGATATGGAAATGGAATTTCCTTTTTGTCGATTTTAATTTTGCCTACATGCTCGGCAACATAGCGATTTGCCAGCAACATAAACTCCTCGATCAGTTGATGGGCTTCTTTACTCTCCTTCACCATAATGCCAATTGGCTTTCCAGTTTCATCAAGTTTAAAACGAACCTCAGTTGACGAAAAATTAATTGCACCTTTTTTAAAACGCTGTTTTCTGAATCGCTGCGCGATGTTATTAAGAATTAAAATTTCATCGCGATAAAGTCCATCTTCCTTTTCGATAATTTCCTGGACATCTTCATAACTGAAGCGATGATTGGAATGAATGATGGTTTTTCCCAACCAGTACTCCTTGACTTCCGATTTTGGTGTGATCTCAAAAATGGCAGAGAATGTCAATTTATCTTCCTTCGGGCGAAGCGAACAAAGTTCATTCGATATTCTTTCCGGCAACATTGGGGATACGCGATCCGGAAGGTACACGGAGGTAGCGCGATCATATGCTTCTTTATCAAGTGCGGTATCCAGTTGCACAAAATGACTTACGTCGGCGATATGCACACCAATCTCATAATTACCGTTCTTCAACACACGAAACGAAATCGCGTCATCAAAATCCTTCGCATCGACGGGGTCAATAGTGAATGTGAGAATATCACGAACGTCTTTCCGATTGGCAATTTCATCTGCAGGAATAATTTCCGGAATTCTTTCTGACTCTTCAATAACATCTTCGGGAAAAAACAACGAGAAGCCATTTTCCATGAGAATCTCTTTCATCGCGGGATCGTGGACATTCCCTGAATCGAGGATGTGTAACACTTCCCCCAATGGTTTTTTATTCTTTTCCCATGATTTTATTTTTGCGATCACACGATCGCCATCCTTTGCGCCATTCAGGTTTTCCATCGGCATATAAATATCCGGCATTGGCTTTTCACTGTTGGCTATAAAGAAAGCAAAGTTGCTTCCCATTTCTATGCGGCCAATAAATTCCGACTGTTTGCGCTGAATCACTTCAACAACTTTGCCCTGTACACGGCGGCCCTTTTTCGCGTCACCATCGACTGCTACACGAACTGTGTCTCCATGCAACGCTGTATTGAAATCGCCTGGGCGGATAAGGATATCATTTTCGAGGTTCTCAACAATTACATAGCCCATTCCGGACCTGGTAATATCGAGTTTGCCTTTATAGTCACCTGAACTGGTGGATTTATTTTTTTTCTTCTTTTTATGGTCGTTTCTGCTCATTATAATGTTTGGCTGAGTTTAATTGAAAGAGGCTATAAATTTACCAATAATATCGGTAAATGCAGGTGCCCCATTGAAAAGCATATTCATCTCGATTGGCATCACATATAAAGGGAAATCCTTCACTTCCTGATGAAATTTGACAAGACGAACAGCGTCTTTTTCTGTTGTGAGTATAATTTTATCGACGTCGCCAATTGCGTGAAACCGTTTTGCGATTTCTTTCCAATCGTCAATCGTAAATATGTGATGATCTCCGTACAACATCTCGTAGTACACTTTCGTATTATCATTCAAAAATTCTTTGAGCGGTGTGGGATTTGCGATGCCACTTACCAGTAACACTTCCATGTTGTTTCTTATCGGCCGCGGACTCCGATTGGTAAGGTGATAAGGTGTGCCGTATCGAATAGATGAAAAGAAAATATGCTGGTGCGGTAAAACGTCTATCTCTTTTGTAATTGCGAGTGAGTCTTCCGTTGACATCTCTGCGGGGCATTTGGTTACTACCAACACTTCTGCTCGTTTGTAGCTCGATTTCTGATCTCTCAAATCGCCGGTAGGCAAAAACCAATCACGGGTAAAAAGGTTGCTGTATTCGGTTAGTATAATATTGAGGCCAGCTTTAACACTGCGATGTTGAAAGGCATCGTCGAGGATGATAAGTTTGACATGTGGGCGATCGTGCAGTATTTGTGGGATTGCAACCAATCTTTCCTCCCCCACAGCGATCGTTATATCCGGGAACTTCAGCCGGAATTGCATTGGTTCATCCCCAATCTCCAGCGCCGTTGTTTTGTCATCCGCTAACGCAAACCCGGTGGTTTTGCGCTTATAGCCGCGGCTTAAAATGGAAAGCGGAATTTTATGTTGAAAATGGCGTACGATAAATTCTACCATCACTGATTTGCCGGTGCCCCCGGCAGACAAATTTCCAACGCAAATAATTGGAAGATTGAAAGAAGTGACGGTCAGAACATTTTTGTCGAAAAGTTTATTGCGGATCCAAACTAAGAGGCCATAAACAAGTGAAAAAGGAAAGAGAAGGATGCGGATAGGCTTCAACAACGGAGCATTAAAATTCATAGATGCGCGATGGAGTGATACAAAAATTTAAAGGTACATCAAATTCATCGATGTCCCTGATCTCGTCAAGCGGTTCGAAAAACGAAAACCCGATCTTAAGTACGTTCTGTTTACAACGGAGTAAAAAACGATCATAAAAACCTTTGCCGTAGCCAACACGATACCCTTTTTTATCAAAAGCAACTAACGGTACAAAGACAACGTTGATTAGTTCCGGGGGTATCCATTCTCCATTGATTGGCTCAAGAATGTTGTAGCGATTTTTTGCGTAGAGGCCATCGGTTTGAATTTGGAAGGCTTCCATAACCAATCCATCTGCTAAACGTGGCCAACCGATAGTTACCAATGGGAATTGCTGTTTCATTATTACTTCGCACTGACTGACATCGAACTCATTTTTTGCAGCAAGTGGATAATATGAAAGGAGATAATCGGTTTGAGGCAGTGAGAATGAATTAAACTTGTCAATGATGCGGGCATTATAATCCAGCAATGCATCATCGGCAAGTTTCAATCGCTGTTCGAGATAGGTTTCCCTGATGGTCTTTTTCAGCATAACGCTTTTGTTATAGATTCCCGAAGGAGATCTGCCATCGCTTTTATAAAAGATTTTCCGGGGTCATCGACATAAGGTATTGATCCAATCCGTGGGAATCCGGTCCAGCTACAAATTTGTTCTTCATACAATGAATCATAACCGTTGAAAATCCAACCAGCTACATCTAAATTCATTTGTTTGCACAAAGCGGCCGTAAGCAGAGAATGATTGAGGCTTCCGAGGTAATTTCGACTGACTAATACAACGCGCGCGTTTAATTTTTGAATGAGATCAAGTACAAATTCAGCGTTATTCAATGGCACCATTACGCCACCAGCACCTTCTACTATTAAGTTACGACTATAAAAAGGAATCCCTGAACAAATTCTTTGCACGGTGATTGCAATATTTTCAAGCTGTGCTGAATAGTGTGGCGAAGCCGGAGTTTTTAAAAGGAAAGACTCGCGATGAGTTTTTGAAATTGAATTAGTGAGATGCGCGCGGACCCAGTCGGTATCAGTTGCATCATTTCCCGCCTGAACAGGTTTCCAATAATCCGCTTCCAGTGCTTCAGTGATGATTGCGGAAACAACGGTTTTGCCGATGCCTGTTCCAATACCAGTAATAAAGATCGGACGTAGTTGCATGAATTATGAGTCGGTGAGCAAGGGTTTATTTACAAAAATGGAAAAAATAGTTGTTCCATAATTTCTGGTCGTCGTAAATAAAGGATAGCCAGTATAATTGTTTCTTGGAGTATGCTCCAGCACAAACCATCCACCGCTGGTTAGCAACTCCTTTTCATGTATCTTTTTTGGTAGTTCGTCGATCGATGTCATTGCATAGGGCGGTCCAGCAAATATGAAATCAAATTTGTCTGTGCATTGATCAATGAAGCGAAACACATCCATCTTTATGACTTTAAGATTGTCGATCTTAAAAGCAGCCGCGTTTTTCTTTATGAACTCGAACATACTATGGTCTTTCTCAACAACCGTTAAGTCGGGTGCGCCTCTCGATGCCAGCTCATAGCTAATACTACCCGTGCCACCAAACAGGTCGAGTGTTTTCAGTGATTCAATATCGAGATTGTTTGAAATAACATTGAACAAGCCTTCTTTCGCTATATCTGTCGTGGGACGCGTATGGGGCATATTAGATGGAGGATTGAATCGCCTCCCTCCCATTTCTCCAGCGATTATACGCATAACGCGAGTTTCAATAAAGGTGAAAAGTAATGCGGTGGGAAGTCAGCCAACTGCTCATTTTTCCATGCAGCTGCCCCATCCGTTTCCCAATCAAGTAGAAGGAAATAACGGGCAATAACACTGTACAGTGCGGAATCAGCATCGATCAAGCCGGATAATTGAACCAGCACTCTATTGGGATCGACATTCAGTAGCTTACAAATATTCAACAGCTGAAAAGCGACGTCTTCGGGTACCTGGTAGTGATAGCTTTGAATTAATAGCAACTGTTGATCCTCAAAAACAGCAACGACAAACTTGTCAGGGTAAAATGTGACTTCAAACTGTTCCGAGGCGACCTTCGGCGTTCTCATTCGAGTGGTGAGTACCAACGAATAAAAGTGCCAGTATTTACCAGCTGAAAAACGTTGTTGAAGAAGCGTATGAATTTCCCGCGGAATTCGGTAAACATTGCAAATTTCCGTGCCAGAGATTTTCTCGCTTAACACAAGTCCTTTCTGCGTATTTCCAGTCGTTAATTCAGCGATATTTTTTGACAGCTCGATTGAATAACTTTCTGCCGGAACGAGGCTGCTTTCACTGTAATTATAGATGATTATGGTTTCGGAAACATCGCCGGAAAGAGCAGCATCATTGCTAACCAATTCGCGCAAGAGATCAACCATTGATGATTGATCCTCCGGATGTAAATGGTACTGCTGAAGCGCGAGTAACTCCTGGGTTGACCTGTTCACCCATGCGGCCGTTAGCTGCCGTTCGTTTAATTCCAGTAACAAAGTCGACGCCCGGATGACGTCGGGTGGAATAATTTCAACAGATAATTCGAATGCCGGTTTCAATGTCATAACAGGTGCAATGTTACTATAAATTTTACGGATGAATTCCAGCGAGCGACTGAAGTATTCGTAAACTTCATCCGAATCAATTCAGAAATTTTGGCGGGTTATCGTAGGAAAACACCTCATGCATATACGCGTTCGCCCAATTAGCCGTAGGTTTGCGCCTCTTTTATGGCAACCATAGATGCACCATCGAGTTTACAGCTGACGATCACGAATCGCCAGATAATGAAAATCGCATTGCCGATCAGTTTTGCAATTCTTATTCCCCAGCTAAACTTCATAACCAACAACGTTTTCCTTGGGCATTATAGTAAACAGGCACTTGCGATTGCGGGGATTACCGGTGTGTTTTATTTAATTTTCGCGTCGATCGGCTTTGGGCTCAACAATGGATTGCAGGCACTAATCTCACGGCGCGCGGGCGAAAACCGCCCCGAGGAAATTGGTAAACTGTTCAACCAGGGCGTATTTATAGCGATGACAATTGCAGCGCTTGGTATTATCCTCACCTATCTTTTTGTACCAGCTATCTTCGGGTTATTCGTAAAAGATCCCGTTCGACTAGAGCAGGCCGTTAGCTTCCTGAAGATTCGCATTTGGGGCCTGCCCTTTCTATATATCTATCAAATGCGAAACGCTCTTCTCGTTGGTACCAATCAAAGTAAATATCTCATTGCGGGTACTGTAGCGGAGACTGTTGCGAATGTTTTCCTGGATTATGTTTTGATTTTCGGCGCGCTTGGTTTTCCAAAACTTGGTTTTAACGGGGCAGCGTATGCTTCGATCGTAGCCGAGTTCACGGGAATGATCGTCGTTTTTCTTGTTATTTATAGAAAGGGAATCAGTCAACGGTTCCAATTGTTCAAACATTTCCGGTGGGACCCCAAAAATCTAAAGGGCATTCTTAACATGTCCGCTCCATTGATCTTTCAACATGCAATTAGTATTATGAGTTGGGAATATTTTTTCCTGTTGATCGATGGTCACGGTGAAATGGCTCTGGCTGTTTCAAACACAATGCGTAATGTCTTCGGTTTATTCGGCGCTGTAACATGGGCGTTTGCTGCGACAACCAGTACGATGGTCAGTAATATTATCGGTCAAAAAAAGCCCGAGCAGGTTTGGACATTGATTAAAAGGCTTATTCGAATTAATCTCTCCTTTGCGATCATCGTGGCCGTTTTACTTAATCTATTCCCACATCTTTTCTTATCCATTTATGGACAGCCTGCGGCGTTTACTGAAGCAGCTTTACCGGTGATTCGCATCGTATCGATTGCAATGATACTTATGTCGGTTTCGGTTATTTTTATTAATGCCGTAATTGGTACCGGCAATAGCAGGGTGACACTGATTATTGAGGCATGCACAATCGTGGTTTATTGTATTTATGTAACAATTGTGCTGAAGGAGCTATTTCTTCCGATCGCTATCGGATGGATGAGCGAGTGGTTATACTGGATGTGCTTGTTGATCCCTTCTTTCTTTTATATGCGGAGTGGGCGATGGAAAAACAAGGTGATTTAAGTCGGGCGGCTTACTGCCATTTCTTAATAAGCTCGTTCGCTTCTTTTTTTACAATTGGATCATCCACCATAACATTTGGAAGCCTTAATAGCTGCTGAAGTTCGGCAATAGCTTTTTTATCCTCATCGTTACGATGATGCACTTTAGCAATTTCCAGGTAATTAATAAGAAGGCCGGGATTTAGTTGGCGGCTTTTCTCATAATACGCCTGCGCTTGTTTTAAGGTGGCAGCAGGTAACGAACCATACGCAATTTTCACTAGCCATTTTTCAATCGAGCTAAGATCACTCACTTCATAATGCCAACGTCCCAAAATATGATACCCCTTATAGTTTGAAGGATCTAACTGAATACATTTCTCCGCATAACTTTTAATATCCTTCACCGCATCAATCTTCTCTTCACCGGAGGTGATAATCGCCATACGGCCCATCGCGAGTGCCATAACAAAATTCGATTCAGTACTGGCTGAATTCACTTTCAATGCCAATTGAGCATACTCGCGCGCTTTCTTAAAATAGTTTTTTTGCTGCTCCTTCGTGGCTTGCCGCTTGCCCAACAAACTATGCAACTCGCTTGCTTTGCACAAGGCAACAAAATTATTCGGCTGAACTCTCAGCGCCTCAAGGTATTTGGCAAGGGCTTCGGTATCCCGAAACGCGGCTTCTTGCTGACGCGCCTGGGCAAGAATGGCATTCACATCCTGGGCATGTGAAAAGCCTGGAACTATTGTTCCAAAAATTAGCAACAGTAGTATGAAGTTATTTTTAATCAAATTGTTTTGTCAGCGTTACTCCCACCCTGCCTTCCAGGTTCTCGATTGGCGCATGAAGTTTAAAGATAGTTAAAGAAATCTCGCGTGTCCGCGGGTATTGATGTTTGATTCTTCGGATGATTCCGTCTGCCAGCTTTTCAAGAAGAGGGGTTGGTACCATCATACGTTGCTTTACAATTGCAAAAATTTCTGCATAATTGATGGTGTCGTTAATGTCTGCGAAGACTGACTTCCCTTCATCGTATGAGATTCGAAGACTTACCTCGTATGGACTTCCGGTTCGGGCCTCCCCTTCGTACAGACCATGAAAAGCATGAAAGCGGAGATTTTGGAGTTCGATTGAAACCATAGAGGCGATCAAATTTTTAAGACGATCGAACTACAAGTTAAACTTTTTACCAGCGAAGCAACGGACTACGCGGAACCTTTCATCGAGAGATAACGTTCAGCATCGAGGGCAGCCATACACCCACTACCGGCGGCCGTTACTGCCTGGCGATAAATCTTATCCTGCACATCTCCTGCTGCAAATACCGATTCCACATTTGTTTTTGATGTGCCGGGAACTGTTTTAATGTAACCTGCATCATCCATATCAATAAACCCCTTGAATATATCTGAATTGGGTTGATGACCGATGGCCACGAAAAACCCACTTACAGGAATCGTCGTCTTCTCACCCGAAATAACATTTTTCACCCGAACAGAATCAACTCTTGTTTCTCCGAGGATCTCATCCGTTTCTGTATTCCAGTAAATGCGGATGTTCGGAGTCTGTTGAACTCTGTCCTGCATTACTTTCGACGCCCGCATGGTATCTTTTCTTACGATCATGTGCACAGTGCTGCAAAGCTTCGAAAGATACAGCGCTTCTTCAGCAGCAGTATCGCCGGCTCCAACAATAGCGACTTCCTTACCACGGAAGAAAAAACCATCGCAAACTGCGCATGCACTTACGCCAAAACCATTTAGACGTTCTTCACTCTCAAGTCCCAACCATTTTGCTGATGCGCCGGTAGAAATAATTACAGCATCGGCTTCGATCAGCTTTTCTTCGTCGATCCATACTTTCAATGGTGTTGATGAAAAATCAACTTTTGTAGCGAGACCGAACCGAACATCAGTTCCCATCCGGACCGCTTGCTTTTCGAAGTGAATCATCATTTCTGGTCCCTGCACACCGTCTGCGTAGCCAGGGTAGTTTTCAACTTCTGTTGTGATGGTGAGTTGTCCGCCTGGTTGAATTCCCTGGTATAATACCGGTTTCATATTTGCACGAGCTGCATAGATGGCTGCTGTATATCCCGCAGGGCCAGAACCAATAATCAAACAATGTACATGCTCTTTCGTCTTACTATCCATATATATTTTTAAACTGCGTCAAAATTAACCGGAATTGGTATTACAAAATCCGGGGTCTGAAGGAACTGAATACTCTGTGCAAAACCCCTTATTCAGGGATGATGAGCGTTTTATATTGAACTGCGTATCCTCCGAAATAACCAAGTGCGCCACCTTTAAGGTTGGTAAGCACCTTTGTTGGTGAGGAGAAGGGATTACCAATGCTTGCGTAGCTATATTCAATTGTTCGCCAAAAATCGTAGGTCGCTTTATCAATGTTAGCGTGTTTTACAGTTACAGTATCACCGCGATCAAAGAACGCATACGTTTCCTGTTCAATTTCGTCATTGCGGCTAACACCGCGATCCAGCTGAACATTATAGGATGTCCCATCCGTAATTTGATCATCAAACGCGGAGTTCAGTCCGGCAAAAAATGGTTCTTCGTTTCTTTTGGTGAAGTAGCGGATGTAATTGCCATAACCGGCAGGATCTGTAATTCTTGCCATCAGTCGAACAAAGTTCGAATCAACGGAACCACTTGGCTTTTCCCACCAAAGGGAATCAACGTTTTTCTTCAGAGCTGGTATGGTTGTGCTTGCTGTAATTTCCTTGCCACCTGTAACGATTCGCAAACTATAAGTTTTGTTTAGTTCGCCGGCAAATGCTGTCGCAAGATTGCCAGAGTCGATGGAATAGTAATAAAGATCGTAGCCATCGATTCCCGGAACCTTATATTATTTAAGTTTATGCGTTCGGGATCCGTTACTGATCTCGACAGTTGCATTTCGAATAAAGGAATTGGCGAGAATATCGGCGTTAATCTGGCTGAAATAATTTACGCTTCGCGATAAAATCACAACGGGCGCCTGGTCGTTTTCAATGGTCGCTTCAACAACGACGAGTGATTCCCCGTTATCAGGTGTGAAGGAAATTGATTTCTCGCAGCTTGCGAACAGTGCAAAAAGGATGATCGAATAAACAAATCTCATTGCCATACAATTGGTGAAGATAAGACGTACCTAAAATTTATTGACGTCGCTAAAGAAATATAACAATTCAGTAGCCAGAAGGTTACAATTGAGCTAACGAATTCAGCAAACAAAAAGCCCCGGCAGAAACCGGGGCGGTACTTTTAACCCAAAAAAATACATGCGACGGATAAGAAATTTTATCCCAAATATGCTTTTAGTGCGTTGCTGTAACGTGCTTTCTGCAAACGCTTAATTGCTCTTTCTTTGATCTGGCGAATACGTTCTTTTGTAAGATCGTACTTCTGACCAATCTGTTCGATGGTAACCCCATTTTCGCCATCGAGGCCGAAATAAGCATTAACGATTTCAGCTTCACGCGGACTGAGTGATTTTAACACACGACGGATTTCATTCCGAAGCGAATCTTTCATCACGTCATCATCGGTATCGTCGGCACCTTCGAGTAAATCTCCCATCGCAACATCTTCCGCTTCGTGCACCGGCGCATCCAAACTGGTATGGCGGGTGTTACTTTGGAAAATATTGTTAATTTCAGTTTCACTCATCTCGAGCAACTCAGCCAACTCTTCAGTCGATGGTTCTCTTTCGTGTTCCTGCTCAAAAGCCATATAGGCTTTGTTTGCTTTGTTATAGGTACCGATTTTATTTTGCGGAAGACGAACAAGACGACCCTGCTCAGCTAATGCCTGCAGAATTGACTGACGAATCCACCATACCGCATAAGAAATGAACTTGAAACCTTTTGTTTCATCAAAACGTTGAGCAGCTTTGATCAAGCCGAGATTTCCCTCGTTGATCAGATCGCTTAATGATAACCCCTGGTGTTGATACTGCTTCGCAACAGAAACAACGAAACGGAGATTCGCCTGTACTAATTTGTCTAATGCGCGCTGATCAGCCATCTTGATACGCTGGGCCAGTACTGTCTCCTCTTCGGGAGTGATCATCGAAATCTTAGAGATTTCCTGAAGATACTTTTCGACTGCCTGCGAATCACGATTGGTAATCTGTGTAGCAATTTTGAGCTGTCTCATATGCGTATAAAATATAAATGACTGTGACCAATGGAGGGTACAGGATCAACAATCAAAAGACAAGATATGTTCAGGAGAAGTTGCAATGCCCTTGCAAACAGGCTGTTAAATGCTTAAAATCCGTCCAGAACCGTCTTGGCAAATCTAAACATCATTTCCGAGAGTTCATAACGTCTTTGCTCTCGCAAAAAGTAGAAAACACTTACGTTCGGAAAAAACATCACCCTTTATACAAATAGTTGGACAATTGTAACCCACTACCAGTAAGGATTTGCGCTTGAAGCAAACAAATTTTAACGGACTGAACACCAGCGAAAAAAAACTTCAAAAAAAATGAAAATAATTTTGTGACTAATAATTTAGTTATATATTTGAAGCAATAACTAAAAGTTTAGTTTATGATGAAATCGCTAACAAAAGCCGAAGAGCAGGTGATGCAGGTGCTCTGGAACCTTGGCCAGGGCTTCTTAAAAGACCTTGTGGAGAAATGTCCCGAACCACGTCCCCATTCCAACACGATTGCTACC
>JACMLR010000515.1 GCA_014379515.1 Chitinophagaceae bacterium | reverse complement strand
GGTTGCTTCGCTGCGGCTGGCGACAATTGACCCATACGGATATCTTCGCCCTGAGGAGTCGGTTCACAAATGGAGTATTTCTGGCCGTTATACAAGATGGTTTGACCAATTGGCCTTTGCAACTGAACTGCAAGAGTTACATGTTCATCATTGGTAAGTACAATCATCGGGAGATCGTAAATTTCCTTTACGAGGTAAAAGAACAATGCTACACGATCTTCGCAATCACTTTTATCATAGAGGAGCGTTTCTTCAGCAGACATTCGTTTCTCTTTTCCAAATCCATCCTCGTCTTTTTGATACAGAAATGCATACCTCGTGAATCGCATCAGATAGTCAACCCCATCTTTCGTTCTCATACTCGCGAGATTTTTTTTCAATTGCGGAATGAGTGAACTGTACGTTCCTGTACTCAGTGGAATATCGAAGTAAAAGCTGTAATCGAGGACGGGATAGTTAGCAAAGAGTTGCTGAATCTGCGTATTCAATTTAATTTTAAACTGGTAGTTGGTATTGTAGAATTGAAAATGAATTTCTTTCTCGCGATAATCCGATGCCGCAAATTCAGGGAGACGGGTAATTTTATAAGAAAAGGAACTAAACCCGGCCAGGGTTGGCAGTGTGATTTCTTTAAATGAGTATAGATTGAAATCGATCAAACCATAATCGTGATAATTCAAACAGATATATTGTTTGTTCAGGCTGATCCGCGTGGGAATGTTATATATCTTATCATCACTTTGAACATAGAACAGCAGCTTGTCGCTTGCAAAAGTTAGCAATGCGTCATATCCGCATTGTCTTAAAAGAAACCATTTGTAAGCGGTGTAACGCTCGTAATTCGCTTCTTTCGGACTAATCTGCTGTGCGGTTCGTCGGATGAGCTGATAAAAAAACCAGTCATCTGGTTTATGAACCGTTTTATAAGTAATAAGTACAGAAACAATGGATTGAAATGATGCCGCTGAAAGAGATTCATAAAATGATTCTAGCGCCTGTTGAGTTATTGGCCGGTCGACCGGAAGGACGCAGCTTGAGTCCAGGTCAAATTGAATGGTATCCCCATAAAAATTGAAACTGATATGTCGCGGGTTGGGCGAGGCCTGGAGGAGCACCGGCGCAAATAGCAACAGCAATAGACCAAGTATGTTGAAGGTTCTTTTCAATGGATCAGGCTGATCCTGAAAGTACAAAAAATTAACAATAAGGTAATATTAAGTTTTCCACTTGTATTGATTTAGGAGTTCAGGGAATCCTGAAAAGTAATTATTGCATAACCTACGTTTAAGTTGAGGTAACATTCAATTGGCAATTTGCACCCGGATAAAGAATGGTATTAAACAACTGCTCTTTATTTATAGGTTTTTCTCATGTGAGCCGTTCCGTTTCCACGGAACGGCATTTTCTTTTTGGAGAAGCTTCCGGTTGTTTAAAAGAAGTGGTTAGCTGAATATCAGGTCGGGGTAGCTGATATTGAGTTCGGTTGGCATATTGCTGAAGCGGCTCATCAACGCATCAATAACCTCCTGGGTGGAATGTTCAAAAGAAACAGGCGGGTACATGTCACTGTTGAGCCACTTTTCGAAATGTTCCTTATCCAACTTATCGGCCACTGAAATACCAAGTTCGCGCAGTGCTGCTGCATTGCACTGCTGCTCGTATTGCCCTTTTATTGGAATAGCAAGAAGTTTCTTTTTTAGATGAATTGCCTCAGCAGGTGTTTCGAAACCACCCCCGGTTACAAGCCCAAAACAACTAATAAGACTGTCGTCAAATGCTTTTTTGGTTACAGGAATGAAACGCAGATTTTTTTCAGATGAATAATCTCCGAAGCGGTGCGAGAATATTTCAAACTTGAACTCTTTGTAACGAATAAAGAAATTTCTCAACTGTTCATCACAGTAAGAAGGAAGATAAACCGTGATATGTCCGTCATTGACCGGTTCAGCTTTGACTATTCTGTTTTTGATAACGGGTGAAAAGATGAAGTCGTCGTATGATTTAAAATGCAGTCCGATTTTATTTGTCGTTCTCGCAAAGTTGCGAAGAATCCATTCACCTCGTTTGCTGATCTTTTCTGGTCGCGGTGTTTTTGGCGAAAGAAAACTTGCCTGGTGACCGAAATTTACCGACTTCACTTTTTTGCGGCTGCAAGCAATTGATGTAATGCATTCGAAATCGTTTAGGACCAAATCATATTTTTGAACAGGTAGTTCCATTGCTTCTTTCAGAATTCGATAGG
>JACMLR010000514.1 GCA_014379515.1 Chitinophagaceae bacterium | reverse complement strand
TTATCTCGCTGCAGGAAATTTTGCTTTACTGGCATTTTCAATTATTTCGCTGATGATATTGCTTGGATTCAAAATGATGCCGTCGGATGCGGGATCAATTCTCAATAAAGGGATGCTTTATTACGAACTCGGGGTGGTGCTTGAATTGATGTTCTTTCTGTCCGGTCTCGCCTACAAAAATCGCCGCGATTTGACAGAAAGAGTACGTGAACGGGAACGGTTCAAAATGGAAAATGAACGCAAAGAATTTGAAAAACAAATTGCCATTGTAACTACGCGGCAGGAGGAACGTGATCGTATATCCGCTGATATGCATGACGAACTGGGATCAGGAATGACTGCTATTCGATTAATGAGCGAGATCGTAAAAAGTAAAATGAAGGACCAGGCATTTCCTGAGCTCGAAAAGATTTCCAATTCGGCCAATGATCTGCTCGGCAAAATGAACAGCATCATTTGGACGATGAAAAGTTCCAACGACACATTGGAAAGCTTAGTAGCGTATCTACGGGCGCACGCACTCGAATACTTCGACAGCACGCCAATTCTGTGCAAAGTCAACATGCCTGATCAATTACCCTCTGTTGAGATGAGTGGAGAGAAAAGAAGGAATATTTTTCTCGCTGCAAAAGAATCACTCAATAATATCATGAAACATTCGCAAGCAACTGAAGTCACTTTAAGTATGACGATTGAAAATAAGTCGCTCGTTATTCGCGTTGCCGACAATGGCGTTGGCATCGATATCGAAAAGCTTCGGCGCTTCGGGAATGGGCTCAGTAATATGAAACGAAGGATGGAGAGTATTAATGGTGATTTCAGTGCGGAAAACAACGAGGGAACGGTGATAAAATTCACGAGCCCGTTGTAAGAGGTGAAGCTGAAGTGGGACTCTATGCTTATTTTTTTATGATTCCAATAAGCAGCGCTATCCATCCACCAATAAAAAACAAACCGCCAAACGGGGTGATCGCACCAATGCCGGTTAAACCTACAGTATTGGTTGCCTTTAATAATGTAAGAATGTATAACGAGCCACTAAAAAGAAGAATTCCGATCAAAAAGAAACTACCAGCTAGGCGTAGCGACCTGACCGGGAATCGTTCGTATAAAATCCCAACAAACAATAGTGCAAAAGCGTGATAAAACTGGTATCGCACCCCGGTTTCAAACGTTGCAATTGATTCGATCGGGACGAGCTTCTTCAATCCATGTGCGCCAAATGCACCAAGTGCAACAGCAAGTGCTGCAATGATGCATCCCCAGGTTAAAAAGCGTTTATACATGTAAGATTTGTTGAAGTAAGGAGTCGATATCTGCAGAAGCTTCTTCGACATGAACATCTGCCTGTTCATAATAAAGACGGCGATCATTCATTTTTTTGAGGATGAACGATCGTAACTCTTCATCACTTATGTCTTTTATTAATGGACGATGCGCCTTTTCGCGTTGAAGACGTTCGGTAAGTGCTTCGATCGATGAATTTAGCCAAACAACAGTTCCTTCCTTTTTCATCAGATCGATATTGTTGAAGAAACATGGTGTTCCGCCACCGCAGGATAAAACCAGCGATGGATGTTTATGAATAATATCACGTAGTATATCTCTCTCCTGTAACCGAAAATGCTCCTCCCCTTTTTCCTGGAAGATGTCAGCGATTGACTGGCCTTCGGCTTCAACGATGATCGTGTCGAGATCCTGAAATGGAAGTTTGAGACGATCTGCGACGAGCCCGCCCCAATGTGTTTTACCACTCCCCATAAAGCCGATCAGGAAAATTCTCATCGTGGTTTAAAATTATTTAAACGCATTAAGCCCGGTAACATCCATACCTGTAATCAGCAAATGAATATCATGCGTGCCTTCATAGGTTAATACGCTTTCAATATTCATCATGTGGCGCATGATGCTGAACTCACCGGTGATACCCATGCCACCAAGCATCTGCCTTGCGTCGCGGGCAATATTTGCGGCAATCTCACAACCATTCCGCTTTGCCATGCTCACTTGTTGAGGTGTGGCTTTATGTTCACTCATCAACACACCAAGTCGCCAGTTAAGCAATTGCGCTTTGGTGATTTCAGAAATCATTTCTGCGAGTTTCTTCTGCTGAAGTTGAAAGCCGCCGATTGGCCGATCGAATTGTATTCGTTCTTTTGAGTAACGTAAGGCAGTATCGTAACAATCCATTGCAGCTCCAACGGTTCCCCACGCAATTCCATAGCGGGCTTTTGTAAGGCAACCTAGTGGACCTTTCAGTCCTTTGACATTCGGAAAAATATTTGACTTTGGTACTTTGACGTTGTCGAAAACGAGTTCGCCGGTTGCACTCGCGCGGAGACTCCATTTTCCTTTCGTAGTGGGAGTAGAAAATCCTTCCATCCCGCGTTCAACTACAAGACCGCGAATGTCACCCTGTTCGTCCTTCGCCCATACTACCGCAACCTGGCTAAACGGCGCGTTACTGATCCACATTTTCGCGCCATTCAATATTACGTGGTCGCCTGCATCCTTGATATTGGTGAGCATCCCGGCGGGGTTACTTCCATGATCCGGTTCAGTTAATCCGAAGCAGCCCAGCCATTCACCACTTGCCAGCTTCGGCAGAAAACGCATCCGTTGTTCTTCACTTCCGTATTCGTAGATCGGGAACATTACCAGTGATCCTTGCACAGAGGCAGTGGAGCGAACGCCACTATCGCCTCTTTCGAGCTCCTGCATCATCAAACCATAACTTATATAGTCAAGGCCTCCACCCCCATATTTTTCGGGAATTGTTGGTCCGAAGCAACCGAGTTCACCCATTTGCTTCACGATACCCTGTGGGAATTCTGCCTTTTGAGCACAATCTTCGATGATGGGAGAAATTTCCTTTTTCACGTAATTACGAACTGTCTCACGAATCAATTTGTGTTCTTCAGTAAGCAGGTCATCTACGTTAAAATAATCTGGCGATTGAAACAGATCCTGGGCCATAAGCAAGCGAAATTTGTTGGGTGCGAAGGTAAGACATTAGTTTTGAGTGCCCGGCGACCAGGCCGCGCCTTTCGATCCGAATACGGAAATAAAGAAAATAATTATGGGTATGCAACATCGTGCAAGTGACTGTGTCTCTATCTTAACTGACTTTTAAAACAATCATTTTGGAGCTGACTGCAACCTTAGTCCCGGATGAATTGGTAGAACGCTGTAAACAGGGGCATGCACCTAGTTATCGTGCGCTTTACCAACAATACTCAAAGGCAATGTTTAATACAAGCCTTCGTATTGTCAATAATCGAGCTGATGCAGAGGACGTACTGCAAGAGGCTTTCGTGGACGCTTTTCGTTCGCTTGACGATTTCCATTACCGGTCAACATTTGGTGCCTGGTTGAAGAGAATTGTCATTAATAAATCAATCAATGTATTGAGAAAACGACGAGTGAATTTGATAGATATTGATGAAACAAACGCTGTAGCAATGCCACAGGAAGAATCGTTGGATGAAAAAGAATTGGCATTGAAAGTTCAACAGGTTAAAAAAGCGATCGAAAAATTACCTGATGGGTACAGAACGGTGTTGACGCTTTATCTTCTGGAAGGCTACGACCAGGAGGAAATATCCGAGATCATCGGCATCTCGCATAACACGGTAAGAACGCAGTACATCAGGGCGAAACAAAAACTGCTCACTATTATAAAAGAAGGGGGATTTCTATGAGTGCACAACTGGATGATTTTATCCGTAACAATCGGGATGAATTTGATAACGACGAGCCATCAGCTGAGCTGTGGAATAAAATAGATCAACGGTTGGGTGCTGGCGGAAGGAAGAGCCGGCTTGTATCAATGAACCGGACAAGGTGGATGGCTGCAGCATCGGTAATTGTATTGATCGGGTTTGCTACGTATTTCATGATAAACAAGACCTCGACCAAGGCGGATCCAGTGGTTGCTATTTTACCAGCAGTAAATGATTCCATTGCAGACAAAAAATTGCTGAATGAAATCAATCCTGCATACGCTAAAGAGGTTTATCATTTTACGCAACTCATCGAGATCAAACAAGATGAACTTAAACAGATCGCTAAGGAAGATCCAGAATTATATAAGGAGTTTGTGAAAGACATCGATCAACTTGACAGCTCTTATAATTTACTCAAGCGCGAACTGCCCGCAAACCCAAACAGGGAACAACTGCTTGAAGCAATGATCCGCAACCTGCAGGTGCAAATGGATCTTTTGAATCAGCAATTACAGGTTATTCAACAAATCAAACAATCAAAAAACAAAAGTGATGAAAGCAATTCTAAAAGTATATAGCCTCGTTTTATTCATCGGCCTGTTCTCCGGCAGCGTTATGGCAAACCAGGGTGAGCCGATGATCGAAAAGAAAAAGACCTATAGTAAATCGTACCCGGTCGGTTCATCAGATCGCATCAGTTTCGATAATCGGTTTGGAGAATTGAAAATCAATAGTTGGGATAAGAATGAAGTGAAGGTTGATATCGTGATGGTTGGCAAAGCGAATTCGGATCAGGTGGCGCAAGAAGTTCTTGACCGGATCACCATCGAAGATGGCAAAAGTTCAAATGGTGTTTATTTTAAAACTAAAATCGGCGATGGCAAAAAATGGCCACAAGGTGATAAATATAATAATACCGGTTTTTCGATCGACTATGTAGTTTATTTGCCTTCGCGAAATGCGTTAACTGTAGAAAATGAATTCGGCCAGACCATTGTACCCGATCACAGCGGGGAAATTACAATCGTTCAAAAGTTTGGAGTTCTCACAGCAGGCAAGCTTAGTAATGTAAAGAAAGTACATGTAGAATTTAGTGGTGGAAGCACTATCGAAAGTGTTACAGGAGGATTGATTGATTTCCGTTTTTCAAGAGGCCAGGTCAATCGCCTTGAAGGAAAAGTGAAAGCAAATTTCGAACATAGCGATGCAATAAAACTGACAGTTGACAATTCTCTGACAGAGCTTACCGTCAATAACAGTTTTACAAAACTAATCATCGATGCGAGTAAAAGTCTATCGGCTTCATTTAACGTCCATACAAATTTCTCCCAACTTGACAACAATAGTACTTTTTCGATTAAAGAACATGGTGCAAATGATGAAGACCGCGGACCAAAATTCGATCACGACTATACCGGCAAATCCGGTTCAGGGACGATCCCTGTAATAATCAAATCCGAGTTCGGTGAGGTCGTAATCGGTCATGCTGTTCCATTTGATGTAAAAGCAAAAGAAAAAAATAAGGATAAGAAAAAAGAACGAAGCATATAATAATACTCAAAGCTGCAGTCAGCTGAGTCGAGACTCACTGTAACGGGGTGCCTTCGCAAGAAGTGTCATCCCGTTCTTGTTTAATGTCCACAATCGATTTCAGCAATTACATTAATCTACCTTGCGAATCGCAGTATTTAAGTATATCAAAATGGGGAAACACAGCGTCAATTCTTTCAGCATTTTTTGTGGTGTTGATGGCATCGTTTTGTTATAGTATGGAGACAAACACATTTGTTTACAAATTCCTTAATCATGAAAAAGAAAGTTTACTTGTTTTCAGCACTTTTAATGTTAGCTATTGGCGCGGGTGCGCAGACACAACGAGGTTATGTTCTGGTAGGAAGTGATATTGCGGATCTTAATTTCGCCCTCAACGATGGAGGAGGAAATTTTTCTACAACACTTAACCCAAAAGCGGCATGGTTTATCCAGGATAACGTGGCGATTGGTCCCTATCTTCTCTTTGGTCTTTCCCATATAAAAGATGTGGGTACTAGTGTGAGTTATGGTGCAGGTTTGTTTGGACGGCTATATGTAGGCCGCGACCAGGTAAACATCTTACGCCATACCAGGCTTTTCTTCGAAGGAAGTGCAGGTTTGGAGGGATACAATCCGTCTGTAGGTGATAATACCAATGGTCTTGGACTTGGTATCGGCCCTGGTATTACTTATTTCCTGACGCCAAATGTTGGGGTGGAAGCTTTGTTGAAATACAATGGGATTGTTGGGTTTGGTTCAACTCCCGCAACAAGCCAGTTAAATCTTGGAATTGGATTTCAGATTTATCTGCCAGGCAGTAAAATCCGCGATCGGCTCCAGGATACTAAAAAATAATTTTGCGATTAAAAGAGGCTGTCTTAGAATGCTGAGGCAGCCTTTTTTTTATTCCGCTCGACATCAAAGAACTTAGTTTTGCAAACTCTAACTGGTGTTATGCGGTCGGCAGGAGGAGTTGTCACCTTACCTGCGTTGGGAGGTCGAGAGCGCTATGGACAAAAGGGAGAACGCGATCCGCCGCGGCGGAAATACACGGATGAGGCGAATGAAGGCAAATACAATGGTATGTGCGAAATGTGCAAAATGTGGTGGAGTGCTGTGTGCAGGAGCAAGAAATTCAAATGTGCGGATGTGCGAATTCTCAGATGCAACCAACTTTGGGTTTTGGGACGAATTCTTGCGCCTATATCATTTTCGGTTTTTGAGAATGCTTTTATGATGCATCTGCCTTAAGTCCTGCAAGTACGACATATAATAGCGATGGGCGACAGCCCATCGTAGAAAGCCCTCCGCGAAATGGAGCCCTGGAGGGGCGTGATAAAATCTTGCGAATTAGA
>JACMLR010000513.1 GCA_014379515.1 Chitinophagaceae bacterium | reverse complement strand
TTGTAAATTCTTACGGATAGTACCTGTATATTTTTCCCGTATTGCTTCGTTCATTCTCATCTCTTCCCAATCCGATATAGCCAAGACCATTCAACGAAAAGCCCATCGCCCACGCACGAATATATCCCGGAAAATCGGGCGTGTTCGTCCATGTATTGCTTGTTGGGGCGTAACGCCAAAAATCTTTATAGAAAGTAAATCCACCATTAATGGTGGCTCCTGTACCCACATATCCGGCAGAAGTAGTTGCGAACGTCGCAACACCTAAACTCCCCTGGCCGGGATAATTTGCTTTTTGCGTCCAGACGCCATCGATCCCCGCGTTTGGTTGAAACTCATACACTGTTTTGTTTGTAGGGCTATAACCTCCGCCAACATAGGCTTTACTATTGACGACAAATACAAAGGCTTCGGTTCGCGCTGGAGATGGGATCGGTGTTTTTTGTATCCAGCTATTTATTATGGGATCATATTCCCAGAAGTCATTCAGGTCTCCATATGAACTGGTACCGGTTCCGATAAACCCTTTACCGCCGACAGCAAATCCTATTGCCCTCCATCTTCCCAATCCTGGCATATCCGCTTTTTGCGTCCAGCTATTGGTAGTTGGGTCATATTCCCATAAATCTTTCTGTACCGTCGGTCCGCCGGTACCCACATATCCTTTACCATTAATCGCAAATGCAGCTGGATAGATCCTTGCGCTTGCGGCTGCCGGCATGCTTGCTTTTTGAGTAAATGTGTTTGTTACCGGATCGTATTCCCAAAGGTCCTTTTTCACCGAGCCGTTGTGATCATAGCCACAACACATGTACGCTTTCCCATTTACAACGAAGTTGGCCATGCCGCTTCTATCGCTTAGCGTGGCAGGGGCCGTCTGTCTCAATTCCCAGTAATTGCCCGGGGGGATCGGATCTGGCTGCGACATAGACAACTGATTTTTGATCAATTGCTGATCTTCCTTTTTGTGACAAGAAGAGATGATCACGATTATCCAGGTTGCTATCAGGAATTTCCTCATAAAAAAATATTAAAGGAGTTTTGTAATTTGGGGGAGTAGAGAAGTTTTTTTCCTATCAGTTGATTCATCAACGAGCTATTAACTGCATAGTTAAAGCAAGATCACCCCGGATGTAGACATTTTGAGAATGCGGTAGTATTTGCCGAGAATACGGTAACTGGTGACCACTTCGTTGTACCCTATTCACAACTAAGTAAACATTTCTTGCTAACATCATATCGATTCCAGCATTGCCACCGATGCTACCTTGCGAGCAGTTTCGGATATTCATTGCTGATACCTTCCTGGCAAAGAAACCTTCGCCATCTCCCAAAAATCAACCATAATCGAAAAATGGCGTTTAGGAAGCAGTTTCCCATTTTATAGCGATCGACGCGACAAACTATCACATTTCAAATTGTCATTTGAAGTTCAGAATGATTAAGTGAGCGACTTGTCCAGCAATTAACCGCATTTATGCAGCCAATTCCTCGATCATAAAGCTTAAATTGACACGCATGATGTAAACTGGCCCGCGGTTTGAAATTGGAAATGGAAATAATCCTTCTTCCTTCGACATGATAACAAGAAAAAGAAGGTGCATTGTGTAAGGGTATTATGCAACAAAACTTAAAAAGCTGATGAAAGTTTCGTGGAGAAATAAAAACACAGATCTTATAGAATTACTGCCGCAGGCGATTGCAAAACTGAAGAAGAATATTATCGATCCTTTTCTCGGTGAAAACAATAACCTCCGGTACATAAACGAGCGAGCGCCATTGAGGGCTGAAATATTTACAAGAGAGAAATTAGAACAACATGCCATCACTATCGCTAAACGGCATGAACTTATCTATAATCAAACATCTGAACAGCTACTGGAGCGACTTGCAGATAACGAGAGTATCCTGCTGGAAGTGTACGCCTTGTTGTCTGATAACCTGAAAGAAAATAACCGCATTTCTCCGGCAGCAGAATGGCTGGTAGATAATTTTTACCTGATTGAAGAGCAGATTTACACCGGTAAAAAACATTTACCCAAAGGTTATAGTAAAACATTACCCCGACTACTAAAAGGGAAATTAGCTGATCTGCCAAGGGTGTACGACATGGCAGTCGAAATTATTTCGCATAGTGATGGACATGTAGACATTGCTAAACTAACAGGATTCGTAAACGCCTACCAAACTGTAGATAAGTTAAAACTTGGAGAGTTATGGGCAATTCCGATCATGCTTCGTTTGGGGTTAATAGAAAATTTAAGACGGCTTTCGATATTGATTGCTGAAGAAATCAGCAACAGAACCCTTGCCAACAAATGGGCAGATGAAATGATAGCCATTTCGGAAAAAGATCCGAAGAGCCTTGTATTGGTCATTGCCGACATGGCCAGGTCAGAACCCCCAATGGAGAGCACTTTTGTAGCAGAACTGAACAGGCGATTACTTGAAAAAGGCAACACGCTTTCTTTGCCGTTGAATTGGATAGAGCAAACCCTGTCAGAAATAGGAGTTACAACGAACGAATTAATTCAGCTTGATAACCAAAACCAGGCTGCTACCCAGGTCTCTGTAAGTAATTGCATCAACAGCTTTCGTTTTTTAAGCACTACTAATTGGAGAGATTTCGTAGAAGATACAAGCATCGTTGATGCCACGCTTCGACAGGACATTGACGGCGTCTATGGCAAAATGGATTTTCAAACCCGTGATCACTATCGGCACGTCATTGAAAAAATTGCGTATTGCAGCAAATCTTCTGAACAGTCAGTCGCTGAAATGGTTATTCAGTCTGCAAAAAAAGCTGCATCAACCGGTAATTCGAGGCAGTCGCACGTAGGTTATTACCTTACAGGAGATGGCTATATAGCTACTGCCAAAGCTGCCCACGCGAAATTCACTATTTCAGACAACTGCAGCAGGCTTCGAAACAAGCATCCAATATTATTTTATTTCGGTAGCATTAGCGTGCTTACTTTTCTTATATGCTGGTTACTGATCGCGCAGGCCGCAAAAGAAAACCTTTCTACTGGCATTCTGATTACAGTGTGCGTTGTCGCGTTATTAACTACAACGAGGTTTGCCGTTTCGTTAGTAAATTGGTTTAGCACGATCCTGGTACGGCCAACACTCCTTCCAAGGATGGACTTTTGTAAAGGAATTCCCACGGAAGCAAAGACGTTAGTAGTAGTACCTACACTTATCACCAGTATTGAAGCAATCAATGATCTGTTGGAAGGGTTAGAAGTAAGGTTTCTTGCCAACCGCGATGCGAATCTCTATTTTGGGTTACTTACCGATTTTAAAGATGCTGCTTCCGAACATCTGCCAGCAGATGAATCGCTGGTGCTTGCCGTAAAAAACGGGATAATTGAATTAAATAAAAAATACGGCAGACTCTCCAATGATACTTTTTTCCTTTTTCACCGACGGCGCAAATGGAATAAGGCCGATAAAATTTGGATGGGTTACGAACGAAAGCGTGGGAAGCTCGGCGATCTGAATGCCATGTTGCGTGGCAAGGGGAATGATCTTTTTTCTGAAGTCGTTGGAGATGCTTCTTGCTTCGATGAAATACGATACATAATTACGCTGGATACAGATACGCAACTCCCCCGCGATACCGCGTGGAAAATGGTTGGTACCATGGCGCATCCTTTGAACAAGCCGATTTATAATGAAAAGAAAAAAAGAGTTACTGAAGGCTACGGTATTCTTCAGCCTAGAGTAACAAATAGTTTACCCGCTACCGATAGTTCTTTATATGCACGCTTGTTTGGAAACGATCCCGGTACAGATCCTTACACAAAGGCATCGTCCGATGTATACCAGGATTTGTTTGGAGAAGGTTCATTTATAGGAAAAGGAATTTACGATGTCGATGCATTTGAACTGGCGCTGAAAGATAAGCTTCCCGAAAATCGCATCTTGAGTCATGACTTGCTGGAGGGCTGTTATGCTCGTTCAGGTTTGATTTCCGATGTTCAATTGTATGAAGAATATCCGCATAGGTATGATTCAGATATGCAGCGGCGCCACCGATGGATTAGAGGCGACTGGCAGATAGCCAAATGGGTATTGCCTTTTGTTCCTGGTCATGACAGGAAATTGCATAAAAACCCGATTTCTTTATTCTCAAAATGGAAAGTATTTGACAATCTCCGTCGAAGCTTAATTCCATTGTGCCAGTTGCTCTTGCTATTATTCGGTTGGACGTTTTCATCGCTTGCCTGGTTCTGGACGCTTGCTATAACTCTAATTATTGTATTGCCGTCTTTAGTTAATTATGCCTGGGAGCTCTATCGCAAGCCTTCCGATGTCGTTTTTATCCAGCACTTTTTTTATACTTCTCGTACTGCGGTTGAAAATTTTGTGCAGCAAATGCTCGACCTGATTTTTTTACCCTACGAAGTATTTTTGAATATTGATGCCATACTGCGTACACTCTGGAGAGTGCATATATCCCGGAAAAACTTACTGCAGTGGAATCCTTATAACCGGAACAGCGGCACGGAAGACAGCATGTTGAAATCATATAAGGTTATGTGGTTTGAACCGGTGTTTGCGACAACAGTTTATTTTTTATTGAGCCTGTATAACCCCGATGTTCTGCTGATCGCCCTTCCTTTTCTTATTAGTTGGATGGTTGCTCCGGCGATTGCTTTTGCAATCAACCGCCCATTGTCTGCGAATAAAATGTCCCTTTCCCAAAAGCAAAAGGTTTCCCTGCGCAAACTGGCAAGAAAAACGTGGGGCTTCTTTGAACGATTTGTGACAAAAGAGGATAATTGGCTACCACCCGATAATTACCAGGAAGAACCTGTTGAAAGGATCGCTCATCGCACCTCGCCAACTAATATAGGGTTATCGCTTTTATCCAATCTTACGGCGTATGATTTCGGCTATCTCACGTCCACCGAACTAATCCGGCGTACCAGCAATACCATTGATACTATGGGGCGCATGGAGAAATACCGCGGACATTTATTTAACTGGTACGATACTGTTTCCTTAGAGCCATTATTGCCAAAGTATATCTCTTCCGTTGACAGTGGTAACATGGCGGGGCATCTTATCACTTTAAAGCAAGGACTACTTGCACTGCCTGACGATGCTATAATACAGGAAAGCTTTTTTAAAGGATTGGCAGATACTATAAACGTGTTGCTCGAATATGCTACCGAGAATGAAGTGCTGATAAAGTTTCGCGATGACCTGGAAAAACAATATAGAGATAAAATTCACACGATAAAAGATGTGAAAAATTATATAGATGAGTTGGAGATTTCTTTCGCTGCGATACTATCTACACTACAAACCGGCTCCGATGAACATGTTACAAAATGGTCTCAGAAAATAATCCAACAAATTTCCCAACAAAAAGAACAACTGGATGCACTCGCCCCCTGGCTTTTATTATCCTCAGCTCCCGAACAATACGAAGCATTTATTGCTCGGTTTCAGCGAATCCCTTCGTTGAGAGAAATTGCATCAGCAGAGGATCAATTTCTAAACACAAAAAATTCATTTGCTGTTAGTAATGACAATGGTAAAGAAAGCGATTGGGTCACCAGGTTTAGTGAGGAATTGGCTACATCATCCAAATACGCAACGGAACTTATATCTACAATAGAAATACTTGCCGGGCATTGCTTTGATCTTTCTAATATGGATTATGATTTTCTCTTTGACAGGTCACAAAATTTATTGTCGATCGGTTATCATACCGAGGATCGGAGAAGAGATAATGGCTACTATGATCTCCTGGCTTCGGAAGCCAGGTTAACTACTATCGTGGCAATAGCACAAGGAAAATTGCCACAGGAAAGTTGGTTTGCATTAGGTCGGCAACTTACGAGCCAGGGCGGTGCGCCGGTGCTCCTTTCGTGGGGAGGTTCTATGTTCGAATATCTTATGCCTCTTTTAGTAATGCCCACTTACGAGCGAACATTGTTGGATCAAACATACAAAGCTGTTATACGGAAGCAAATTGATTATGGGAAGGAGCATTCAATCCCATGGGGTATGTCGGAATCGGGTTATAATATGACAGATGCGCACCTGAATTATCAATATAAATCATTTGGTGTACCAGGTATCGGTTTCAAGCGAGGTTTGGGAGAAGACCTGGTGATTTCTCCATACTCAACAGTAATGGCATTGATGGTAGCACCACAAGATGCCTATAATAATCTGCAGGCGTTAAAAGAAGAAGGCTATGAAGGCAACTACGGTTTTTACGAAGCGATAGATTATACCGCTACCCGTTTAGTAAGAAAGCAAAAAAGCGTGGTGGTTAAATCGTTTATGTCGCACCACCAGGGAATGTCGTTTCTCGCCCTTTCTTACCTGCTTCACAATCGCCCAATGCAAAAAAGATTTGAGTCTGAAGTGCATTTAAAATCAACATTACTATTACTTCAGGAACGGATACCAAGAGTCACCACGTTTTATTCTCCGAGTGTTCACGCCGGTGATGCCAGTATCATTTCAGGTACCGATCCTTCTATTCGTGTTGTTAACACACCTCATACGCCAGTACCTGAAATTCAATTACTATCAAATGGCAATTATCATGTGATGGTTACGAGTGCAGGTGGTGGATATAGCCGCTGGCGAAATATTGCAGTTACCCGTTGGCGTGAGGATATTACTGCTGATGACTGGGGAAACTTTTGTTTCATACGTGACCTTGAAAGCAATTTATATTGGTCTCCTGCTTTCCAACCAACCTTACAGCCAAGCGACAGCTATGAGGCGGTATTTTCTGAGGGACGAGCAGAGTTTCGACGTCGTGGTTTTTCACTGGAAACACATACAGAAATTGTTGTTTCGCCCGAAGATGATATTGAATTAAAAAGAATTCAAATCACTAATCGTTCCCGTAAAAAAAGAATAATTGAAATTACGAGTTATGCTGAAGTAGTATTAACCACCCAGGCTGCAGACGAAGCGCATCCTGCGTTTAGCAACTTATTTGTTCAAACAGAAATAAACGAGCAGCGCAATGCCATTATATGTACCCGAAGGCCGCGTTCGGTAGACGAAACGTCTCCATGGATGTTCCATCTGATGAAAGTTCATAAAGCTGCAATTCTAAATGTTAGTTACGAAACAGACCGGGATCAATTTATCGGCAGAGGAAATAATATCAGCCAGCCGCAGGTGATGAAGCAAGGCGAACCCCTGAGCGGCAGCAGCGGATCAGTACTAGACCCGATTGTTTCAATACAATACAGGATCGTATTGGAAGGTAATGAATCAGTTACCGTAGATATTATTACCGGTGCCGCTGAAACAAAAGAGGTTTGCAATAACCTTATTGAAAAATACCAGGCTTATCATTTATTCAACCGGGTCCTGGAACTTGCATGGACACACAGCCAGGTAATATTGAGACAGATCAATGCTGCGGAAGCTGATGCTCAATTGTATTCGCGTCTCTCAGGTTCCATTATTTTTTCCAATCAATTATTCCGCGCGGATCCGAGTGTTATTTTGAAAAACAAAAGGGCACAATCTGGCTTATGGAGATATTCAATATCCGGCGATATTCCGATCGTATTGGTTCAAATCGAGGATGCCGAAAATATCAGGCTCGTAAAGCAAATGATCCAGGCACACCAATACTGGCGTTTGAAAGGATTGATTGTTGACCTGGTGATTTTAAACGATGACCATGGCGGTTACCGGCAGGAATTACATAATCTTATCCATAGTCTTATTGCCCCGGGCATCGGAAATGAATTGAAAGAAAAACCTGGCGGCATTTTTATCCGGGCAGCGGAACAAATATCAAATGAAGATAGAAGTTTGTTTGAAGCTGTTGCGCATGTTGTGATTGCAGATAAGTTTGGCACACTCGAAGAACAAATGAACAGGCGGGTAAAGGTGAGAACGGCAATACCATTCTTCACTGCTGTAAAATCATTTCCGGTCGTAACTACTACCGTTGAACCACGAAACGATCTTCAATTTTTTAATGGTCTCGGTGGATTTACGGGTGATGGTAAAGAATATGTAATAACCACGTCTCCAGATAATAAAACGCCTGCGCCATGGATAAATGTGATTGCAAACCCTCAATTTGGAAGCATTATCACTGAAAGCGGACTATCGTATACATGGGTTGAAAATGCGCACGGCATTCGCCTCACACCATGGAACAATGATCCTGTTACTGATCTCAGGGGCGAAGCATTTTATCTAAGAGATGAGGAAAGTGGCAAGTTGTGGTCACCGTCTCCATTGCCGTGTCGGGGAACGTCACCTTATATAACCCGTCATGGATTTGGTTATAGTATTTTTGAACATAGTGAAGATGGTATCGCCACAGAAATGACAATGTTCACTGATATTGAAGATCCGGTGAAATTTATCGCTATCAAAGTCCGCAATCTTTCCGGTAGACAACGGCGCATTTCGGCTACCGGCTATATTGAATGGGTTCTGGGAGATCAGCGGACAAAATACTTAAAGCACACTATCACCGAACTGGATGAACGCAGCGGTGCTATTCTTGCAAAGAATTCGTACAGCTCGGAATTTGTAAATAGAGTAGCATTTTTCGATGTTGATGGAACCAATAAAAGTATCACAACCGACAGGACTGAATTTCTTGGAAGAAATGGAAACTTGTATAATCCTGAAGGATTAAAAAGAACCAGGTTTTCAGGCAAAACAGGTGCAGCATTAGATCCTTGTGCTGTTATTCAGGTGGTGTTTGATCTGGCAGAGGATGAAGAACATGAAGTTATTTTTCGATTAGGTGCTGGTAAGAATATTGAGCATGCGCTCGAGCTTATTAAAGCGAGTGAAGGTGAACAGGCTGCAAGGAAGGCAAAACAAAAAGTTCATGACTACTGGCAAAGGACACTGAGTGCAGTTCAAATTTATACCCCTGATCCTGCCTTGAATATATTGGCAAATGGCTGGTTAAATTATCAAACACTTGCCAGTCGGCTTTGGGCACGAAGCGGATTTTATCAATCAGGCGGAGCTTTCGGTTTCAGGGATCAGTTGCAGGATGTTCTATCGTTGATGCATGCACATCCATCGTTGGTAAGAGCACAAATACTCTTGTGTGCCTCTCGCCAGTTTAAACAGGGAGATGTACAGCACTGGTGGCATCCCCCTTCCGGTCGCGGCGTTCGT
>JACMLR010000512.1 GCA_014379515.1 Chitinophagaceae bacterium | reverse complement strand
CACTTCCAGGATTTTTCTCCCGCCCGGATGAATACACCATTTTGTGATCTCTTCCTCTGTCGTTCCTGATTCGCGAAGCGCTTTTCCGACAAGCCTGTCAAAATCTTCATGAATCAGATCGGGCACGTATCCACTTAACGTCATCAAAAAGCCGGTGGAAGAAAGTTCCCACGACATATCCTTTTTTCCTTTTGGAATAATTTCTGAATAAAAGCTATCAAGTTTTACACCTTTCGTGGTAAAGTCGTCCGGCACCACAAGTGCTGCAGCGCTACCATCTCCAAATAAAAGACTTGAGGCAATATTGTCAACAGTTGGTTCGCGCTGAAAATGCAGGGTGCAAAGTTCAGTGCATACAATCATCACTTTCGCTTTAGAATCGCTTTTGCATATCAGGTCAGCAACTTTCAACGCATGAATAGCAGCATAGCAACCCATGAAATTAATTGACGAACGAAAGATATTTCTCGGAAGATCCATCAGCTCCATCAATTGTAAATCCAGGCCGGGGGCGCTCATCCCTGTACAACTAACGGTGATGAGATGCGTTACGTCCTGTTCCTTTAGTTTTCCATCGAGACATTGACGGATCGCTTCCAACGACAGAGGCGCAGCGAATCGCTGGTACCATGTCATTCGTTGCTCCAGGCTTGGAAACGGTTCAATGTTTTCTGAATGAGGATAAAACTTCCATTCCGCGGTTGGTCGGCTATAATCACCAATTACTGAATAACGATTTTCGATAGCACTTTGAGAATAAAGAAATTTTAGCTTTCGCTTGTCTCCTTCGTTATATGCATAGATGCGTTGCATGAACTGTAATATGTCCTGCTGCTGATGCCTGAAGGCGGGTACTGCGGTACCAATCGAGATTATTTTGCTCAAAAATACCTCCCAATTAACAGAGTTAAAAATGCCAGGTTGCTACACAAAGATGCCAATAGATTCATTTGCATCGTATGTTTGAAGTCAGCCTGCGTTTCATCTTTCCACACTTTTACGGCCCATACAAAGAAATATACGAGAACCGGTAGCAGTACGGTGGCCACAATGAAGAAATATTTTAATTCATTATGTTTAAAGAAATATTGAAACAGTGTGGCCATTGCTAAACTGTAACACAAAGCAGTAAAAACAAATGTACCACGATAACCCAGCTTGTAACTGAGTGTGATGACGCCGTCGGCAGCATCCGCTTTGTGCTGATAAATCTGGGTGAGGGGGTAGAAACTGCCCATCAGTAAACTCGAAGCAATCATTGGCAGCAGCGGTACCGAAGTTGATTTAGCTTCACTGCTTCCATGATAAACCATGAAAAATGTTACTGCACCCTGGAAAAAGGCAACAGTGAGAAAGCCCGCAATCGCATATTTTTTGAGGCGAATGCCCCGATAGCTATAAGCTCGTGATGCCAGGATGTATGCAGCGATGCATACCAGAAATATTGGACTTATCAGAAGTGACAACAGGCATGCAAGCAGATCGAGGCCAATCGATACTAAAAAAAGTTGCCGGGTGGGTTGCATTGGTTTAGCAATGCCGCCAATACTGGTTTCATCCCGATCCATATAGGAATTGTAACCATTGCTTGCGGGATATACCAGCAAGTGTAAAATAACAAAAATGACCAAGGCATTACTCAAATCAATTGCCGGAACCTGGCTAAGCGCAAATAAGTAAACAGGTAAAAGAAAGAATGAAAAATGAAAGCGCAGGAGTTGGATGGTGGAAGCCTGAAGCATGAGGGAAGTTAGCAATTTTAATGTGCGAATGGCGAATTGCGAATGTGCGAATTCTTGTGTTCAATATATTGATAGTGCAAATGTGCGAAATATGCGAAACGTGCCAAATTCTTGGGTGCTGGTTTTCCTTAGTTCTTGAAGGCAGTTGAAATGATGCGACGATTGATGGTCAAATGGGACGCTGAACAAGAAAATAAATCTTAAACCTAATTGTATTCCCCTCCCTCCCTGCCCCGCCGCGAGAACAAAATCAAACTGAAATGCCGGACACAGAATTCCATTAATTTTACGCCTCAATTCAGCAGTATCATGGGAATATGGAAACAGGTTTCAGAATATCTCTACATCAAGAAAAGAGATCCAAATGCACCAAACACAAAGTTTATAAAATATATGCATGGGATCAACCGCATCACAATCTTCCTGTTCCTGATTGCATTGATCTTTATGTTCGTCAAGCTGGTGATTTTGCGGAAGTAACCGTCTGCATGAAATCAATAATCAATCGTGCTGCATTTGCAGATGCAGGTCCGCCAAGGCTTAGCAAACTTTTCAATTCCTTATAATCTGATTTCAGTTTTGCCTGTTTTGTTTCATCAAAAAGAAGCAGCTGCAACTCCTGCCTGATTTTTTCAGCAGTCATATCGTGTTGGATCAATTCTTTTACAACAAGTCGGTCCATTATCAGGTTTACGAGCGAGATATATTTGATATTGATAATTCGCTTCGCGATTGAATAAGAAATTGCATTGCCCTTATAACAAACTACTTCCGGAACGCCAAACAAAGCGGTCTCCAATGTGGCAGTCCCACTTGTTACAAGAGCAGCCACGGATTTTTTCAATAACGCATAGGTTTGATTGCTAACCGCGCCAACATTATCGAAAGGTGCCAGCATCGATTCATAGAATTGGTTTTCCATGCCTGGTGCTTTTGCAACAATAAACCGGTGATCAGGAAAGAAGCGGCTTACTTCAAGCATCACCGGTAGCTTTTTTAATATTTCCTGTTTGCGGCTACCCGGGAGAATTGCGATGACCGGTTTATTATCACCGGTATCTAACGGTGTCGGCGGGTTGAACTCGTCAATAACCTGAACGAGTGGATGACCAACATATTCAACGGTCCAATTCCAGCGGCGTTGATAGTAATCTTTTTCAAAAGGAAGGATGACCAACATTTGATCGATATGTTGCTTCATCTTTTTAACGCGATTTTCTTTCCACGCCCAGACTTGCGGAGAAATATAAAAAATTACTGGAATCCCTTTTTCTTTCGCCCATTCAGCGATCCGAAGATTGAATCCGGGATAGTCGATTAATATCAATGCATCTGGTTGCTGCTGCTCAATATCTTTTTTGCAAAAAGCCAGGTTGCGGAAGATTGTTCGAATGTTCATTAGCACTTCTACAAAACCCATGAATGCAAGCTCCCGATAGTGTTTTACAATGTTTCCGCCGGCGGCCTGCATTAAATCGCCGCCCCAGCAGCGGAATTCTGCTGATGCATCCGATTTTTTAAGTTCTTTAAGGAGATTGCTTCCATGAAGATCGCCTGAAGCTTCGCCAGCAATTACATAATAACGCATCAAAAAGATTTACGCTGCAAAATAATGGAAACAAGCGGAGCGACTAGATCAAAAATTTAACGAGCACTCCGGCGATAGCAAACACGAGCGTCACAGAAAAGATTCCTTTTGCTGTTTGATCGCGACGGGTATTAACGTAGAAAGTAAATAAAAGGATATTGAGAAGCAGGCAGGGTATAACGATCGCAGTGATTTGATTTTTTTCTCTCGCCATTAATCCGAAAACTTCTGAAAGGGTGAATTCCCTGAAACGAACAAAATAATAAACCACCATGCTAAGCAGCGGTGCAATAAAACCGATTAATAATCCAAATTTCAGGCTGTCCTTTTTAAACATCAGAATTTCCAGGTTTTTTCGAGTTTGGTTTTAAGAACGTAATTGGTAAGGTCAAATTGTACCGGCACTACGCTTACATAATTATTTTTCAACGCCCATACATCAGTATCCCGTCCCTTATCGAAGTTGACAAATTCACCTGTTAACCAAAAATATTTCTTGCCGTTCGGGTCGTTGCGTTCAACGAAATCTTCTTCATATTTCGCATACGCCTGCCTGCAGATTTTAATTCCTTTGATATGTTCTTCCGGCACGGCAGGGATGTTTACATTCAGGATGCAATGCTTATCAATTTTAGATTTCAGCACTTTGTCAACAATCTTTCGGGCATAGGATCGCGCAGCAGAAAAATCCGCTTCGATGCTATAATCAAGTAATGAAAAACCGATCGATGGAATACTTTCGATGCCAGCTTCCATCGCTGCCGACATTGTGCCCGAATAAATAACGTTGATTGAATGATTGGCCCCATGATTAATTCCACTCACGCAGAGATCGGGTTTACGATGTAAGACTTTATCAACTGCCAATTTCACGCAATCGACCGGTGTTCCGGTGCATTGATACGCTTCTATCCCGTCGAATCCGTCGAATGGAATCAGGCGAAGAGGCTGGCCAATGGTGATGGCATGGCCCATCCCGGATTGCGGTTTGTCGGGGGCTACGACGACAACTTTGCCCAGGTGTTTTACCGCCTCAACCAGGTTGATGATCCCCGGAGCGGTAATTCCGTCGTCATTTGTAACAAGTATTATCGGGAGGTCTTTCTTCTTTGTAGCTTTTGCCATATCAAAGGCAAAAATGGAGATTTTTTCGCGATTAAATTAAAAAACAGGAGTGTGCCCAGCGATCGCGAGAAGCTAGCATCCTCAAAACCAATGCTTGCCCTTCGTCAAACCGTTGATTTCTTCAGTAATTATCACTACTGATACTATCCCTGCAATGCAGCAGCACCACTTACAATCTCTGTAAGCTCCGTAGTGATGGACGCCTGGCGTGCACGGTTGTAAGAAATTTTAAGGCTTTTCAGCAGTTCATTGGCGTTTTCCGTTGCCTTATCCATTGCGGTCATTCGGGCACCGTGCTCCGACGCATTTGCATCCAGTACTGCTTTGTATAATTGTGTATTGAGAATCTTTGGCATTAATTCCTTCACTAATTCTTCACGGGAAGGTTCGAAGATGAAATCGATGTTTTTTGCGCCAGTCTTCTTCTCTGTTTTCGGAATGGGAAGGAATTGTTCAAGAACGAAGCGCTGGGTTGCCGCATTTCTAAATTCACTGTAGACGAGATCAACGTGATCAAACTCTTTGTTTTCATATGCCTTGATGGCTGCTTGCGATACGGCCTGGACATTTTCAAAACTCAAACTCAAAAAAACGTCTTTAAATGTGGCGTCTGTCTTGAATTTATTTTTGATAAAGTGTTCGTATCCTTTTTTACCGATTGTCCAAAGTGTAACATTGCCTTTTGCAGCTTGCGTGCTGTATTTCTCGCGAATAGCTGTTTTAGCAAGCTTGATAATATTTGCATTGTAAGCACCGCATAATCCGCGATCGCTTGTAATAACAACCAGTAACACTTTTTCGATTGGACGCTCTACGGAAAGATTTGTTGCCTGGCTTCCTTCGCTAACAATGTTTCCTAATACTTCCTGTAGTTTTTTAGCATATGGTCGCATCTGGACAATGCCTTCCTGGGCCTTGCGCAATTTGGCCGCACTCACCATTTTCATCGCCTTTGTGATCTGCTGTGTATTCTGAACAGACTTGATACGATTCCGAACCTCTTTTAATTGACCAGCCATATATGCGTTTAATTTCCAGTTATAAAAACGGGATCGACCCCACAACTCAATTCGGCCGCAAAGGTAGCCGAATGAAGGCAAATTTGGTTCTTTCGACTGAAATTTTTGAAGGAAAATCCGGGGAATTTGGCAATTTGATTAGCTGGTTCGGGTGACGGGAATAGAGAGGAGCTGGTTTGGGGGATTTAGGTTGAGTATGGAGGATGGATGAGGAAGGATGGAGGCTGAAGCATAAAGGATGAGTCATTCGCCGCACTGCTAACTTCATACTCCAAACTTATTCAATGTATGTGAATAATTGCCTGTTCAATTTATAGGCATGGATTGTACATTCGTCCAGTTCAAATTTGTAGTACTCGATACGGAGATAAATATTAATGCCTGTATGGAAATTTCAAACCTTATTCCACATGTTGAATCGCTGATTTTCGCAAGCGATAAACCATTGACTTCATTGGAACTGACTGAGCTTATTAATAATGCCTTCGGTTTTATGGAAGATAAAGTAACACTTGATCAAATTGAATCTTCTGTTGACGCTGTTGTTGAAAAATACCAATCTGAATTTTATCCTTTTGATGTTCGTCAAAGTGGCGGCGGCTGGCAGTTTCTTACCAAAAAAGAATACCACAAAACGGTTGCACAATTAAATGGAGAGAAATTTTTAAAACGTCTTTCCTCCGCATCACTTGAAACACTTTCAATTATCGCTTATAAGCAACCGGTAACAAAAGCAGAGATCGAATCGATCCGGGGTGTTAGCAGTGATTACGCCGTCCAAAAATTACTTGAGAAAGAACTTATCGTGATCACCGGTCGCAACGAAGGACTTCCCGGCCATCCACTTGTTTACGCAACTTCCAAAAGTTTTATGGATTACTTTGGCATTAACTCGCCAGACGATCTTCCAAAACTGAAAGAAGTGTATGATGAGTCAATCATCAATGCAACGCAGGTTTCCGGTCTCGCTGTAGAGGAAAACCAGGATGAACTTGAAGAGGAATCTTCTTCCGTTTTATTGGTTAGCGAAACCGGAGAACTCGTAATCGAACCCATTGCAGATTCAACTGATGCGTTTGAAGAAATAGAAGAAGACGAGGCAGACGATTCGGAAGAAGATATTGAGCTTAATGATTCCGATAGCAATCCGAAAAACGATTCAGAAGACGATACCGATGAGTCCGTAACGGATCGCGACGTATAAGCTTACTGTATCAATTCACTTACAATTGCTTGTTGCACCCCATCACTTATCTTCGCGAATATGGCTGTGCAACAACTCTCCAATGAAAGATTAGCATCAATCGCTGCCGAATTCGGTACACCAGTGTATGTTTATCACGCTGAAAAAATAAAAGATCAATACCAACGATTGTTGCAGGCGTTCAAAGGTACTGATGCGACTTTCTTTTATGCAGCCAAAGCATTAACTAATCTCAACATTCTACGCTATATAAAAAGTATCGGTTGTAATATCGATTGTAGTTCGATCAATGAAGCACACCTGGCCATCAAAGCGGGATTTTCTCCTTCTTCAATTTTATATACATCCAACAACATTCACTTCTCTGAGATTGAAGAAGCTGTATCACTTGGTATCAATATTAATATTGACAGTTTATCAAACCTGGAAAAATTCGGACAAAAATTCGGCCATAGTTACCCGGTAGGTATACGTATGAGACCGAATATTATGGCTGGCGGAAACCTGAAAATTTCGACCGGTCATTCAAAAAGTAAATTTGGTATTCCATTGGAACAAATGGACCATGTCATCCAACTTGTAAAAAGAACCAACCTTTTTATTCGTGCGTTGCATATTCATACCGGTAGCGAAATAAAAGATGTGGAGGTGTTTGCAAAAGGAATTGAAGTATTATTTGAAGTCGCGCAACAGTTCCCTGAGTTGGAAGTCATCGATCTCGGTGGTG
>JACMLR010000511.1 GCA_014379515.1 Chitinophagaceae bacterium | reverse complement strand
TTGTATCTTTCAAGTTCGACTATAAAATCAGTCTGGATCACTCCGTCGCACCTCGCTATACGGTTTTCTATTACTTGTCAAAAAGCTTCGTTAACCGGTGGGTCGTGCCTGGGGATGAACTGGTCACCGATATCCCTGCCATTACCGATATTATTTTTGTAAGTGATAACAACGCTGACTTTTCCAGCGCCTATGATCTGTACAACAACAGTTCCGCACGGGTGGCCGACGGAACCTATGCCAGACTGAAATCTGTTCGCTTAGGTTATAATTTTGCTTCGAAGCTTGTGCAGAAGATAGGGGCAAAAAGTGGTCAGATTGCGATCGAAGGACAAAACCTGCTGTTGCTTTATTCTGATAAAAAATTGAATGGACAAGATCCTGAGTTTTTCTCATCAGGTGGTGTGGCTTTACCACAACCACGGTTGATAACAACATCCATAATTTTAGGGTTCTAGATTGCGCGATGATGAAAAAGAAATTAAAAAAACTTAGTTGCCTGTTCACCCTGATACTTTTGGCGGGGTGTGATAAATATTTAGAGGAGACTCCCGATAATCGCGTTGATCTGAACACGCCCGAAAAGGCAGCTCAGCTCCTTACCAGTGCATATTCGATCGCGTCGTATTCATTTACTGAATGGATGAGCGATAATGTTGCTTTTACGTTCGGCACCACAAAACGGCTGGAGCAAAACCAAGCTTACAGCTGGAGCGAGGTTACGTCTATCGAACAGGATACACCCGCGACCTACTGGACATATTCTTATGACGCGATTTCTCACGCGAATGAAGTATTGGCGGTGATCGACGATCTTCCAGGCGAAAAACGGTTAAAGGACGCCATAAAGGGTGAAGCATATCTTACCCGGGCCTATGCCCATTTCATGCTTGTTAACTTATTTGCCAAGCACTATGATCCTCAAACGGCCAGTCAGGATCCAGGTATACCCTATGTAGAAGAACCAGAAACTCAATTTGTTAAAACATACACGCGGGATACTATCGAGGACGTGTATGATAAAATTGAAGATGACCTGGAGGACGGTCTCGACCTGGTTGACGGAAGTTTTTATGCGAACTCAGGAAAATACCATTTTACTAGGAACGCAGCATTGGCATTTGCCTCAAGGTTCTATCTATTTAAAGGAGATGCCGATAATTGTATCAAGTATAGTTCCGAAATGTTAGGAGCCGATCCGCTTGGATTTGTTAAGGACATTTCTGGCTTGCTCGAACAAAGTGCAAATCCGGACGACTTCGTTCGTCGCTACACATCTCCCAATGATCCCAGCAATCTGTTAATGATGCGGAACATCACCAATACCAACGTCAGCGTTGGTTATTGGCCCGATGACCAATTGCTCAGTCAGATTTATGACTCAAATCCTTTTGATGAAAGCGATATACGTACCAGCAATGAGTATCCGATTTATGTTCTCGGCACGAACGGACGTAGTCTTGCTAAATTTGAATTTCTATTTGAGCGCTCCAGTTTAACGTCAAATGTAGGTCTGAATTATACCATCATTACCGCGCTGAAAGGGGAAGAAGTGTTACTCAACCGCGCCGAAAGCTACGTCTATAAAAACCAGCTTAATTTAGCATTGGCAGACCTTCAGCTATACGTTAGTAAGCGGTATGAAAACAATCCTACCGTAACCCTTCCGTTGCTCCAGACCCACTATGGTGCAAACAATAATCAGCTTAACACCCTGTCCTTCATTCTTGACGAAAGGCGAAAGGAATTTATGCATGAAGGCTTGCGTTGGTTTGATATCAAACGGTATGGTATTCAGGTACGACATCGTCTGGAAGATGGTAGCACCATTACGCTTGAGCAAGACGATTTGCGAAAAGTGCTTCAAATACCGCAGGCAGCGATTGACGTAGGGGGATTGGAACCTAACCCGCGATAATGCGATTAGCAATTAAAGAATAAGGCAACCATGAATACAAAACATTTATCCATCTTCTTCATCATACTGTGCGTGGTCACTTCTTGCTATAAGGATGAAAGTTTAGAAAGCCCGGTTAAGGAGCAGCCATTGTCTACGGATCCAATTGATATTTTTATCCAATCCAATTTCATAGAGAAGTATGGCGTTGCCGTACGTTATAAATTTATAGATCGTTATCTGGAACCCGACAAAAGAGTCGCGCCGGCGAAACGGGAGTTGGTAGAACCGATGCTGGACTTTTTAACAAATTTTTGGATCGAACCCTATATGGGAGTGCCAAATGGCCGAAGGTTTTTCGAAACTCATGTTCCGGCCGAGGTGATCTTCATCGGCTCTCCCATTTTCAATGATGATGGAACCCAGATCCTCGGATTAGCAGACGCGGGAGCAAGAATAACGCTTACCGAGGTCAACGATATTGATCCGGAGAATTTAGATTGGGTCTTCAGGCAACTCGGCACGATCTATCATGAGTTCGCACACATTGTACACCAACGTTATAATCTACCTCCCAACTGGCAACAAATATCGCCGCAAGGTTATACTTCCCCCGGATCGTGGTACAACATTACAGAAGACGATGCTTTGCAGCGTGGATTTGTGTCGCCTTACGCCAGCAGCAGTTACAATGAGGACTTTGCTGAAACAGTGGCCTTCATTCTATTTTTTCCTACTTTTTACGAGACGTATATCAACGATGTGCCGAATTGCACCACGCCCGAATGCCTGGCCCGAAATGAGGGAAGAGCAAGGTTACGGACCAAATACAACGCGATTTTATCGCATTACCAACAAGTGACCGGAGTGGATCTTTTAGCGGTAAGGGCGATCATTCAAGAAAAATTAAATTGATGAAAAACAGGCTTTACATCATTTGGATAGTGGTTGTAGTTTTAATGTCGTGTAAGAACGATGACGATGTTGCCATATTCGAAAAAACCGCTGATGAGCGAGTTGCCGAAGCGATCGCGGCGCTTAAGGAAGACCTGGTAGCCCCTGCCAATGGCTGGCGGGTCAAGTACCGGCCTGACCCGGAATACGGGTCGTTCTATGTATTAATGGATTTTGATGAAGACAACATGGTAACCATTAAAAGTGACCTGGGGAACAACGACGGGGAATTTTTTGAACAAACTATGTCGTACCGTATAGACAGCTCGTTAGGGCTTGAACTTATCATCGAGAGTTACTCGTTCTTCAGCTTCTTGCTGGAACAAGACCGGGCCACCTTCGGCGCAGAATATGAGTTTAACTTTATTAATAAGACGCCCGACGATGCGCTGGTATTCAATAGTAAAACAGACCGGGGAATTGCTACCATTCTTCTCTTTGAAGAGGCAGCGGCTACCGACGTTAATTTATTGGCAACGACCGTATCCACCAATCTGAATATCATGGCGGATGATTTTCAAAAGCTTACGCCTTCATTAAGCTTAACATTCACCAATAGAGATGTTGTGCTCTACGTCACGCTTGATAACGTAGCCAGGATTGTGAGCATCAATTCGGCCTCAAGAAAAACCAATACTTCGATAACACAAAACCTCAATTTTTCTTCTCCTTACTTTCTAAAAGGCGACTCCATCGTTTTTGACAATCGATTCTCCGGT
>JACMLR010000510.1 GCA_014379515.1 Chitinophagaceae bacterium | reverse complement strand
GCAGAGCAATATTTGATTCGTGCAGAAGCTCGAGCCAAATTGAATGATCTTACTGGAGCTATATCCGATTTAAATACAATTCGGAACAGGGCGGGGCTAGCCAACACTATTGCAGTGTCTCAACAGAATATATTAAACGCGATTGCAGAAGAGCGACGAACCGAACTGTTCGGTGAATGGGGTCATCGATGGTTTGATTTAAAAAGAACTGGTAAAATTAATGAAGTGATGAATGCGCTGAAAGCAAATTGGAAAGCGACCGATGCGCTTTGGCCAATTCCGATCGATCAGTTAAAAGCAAACCCGGCATTGGTACAAAATCCGGGGTATTAAAAACAACTAAACAAAGTATCGTGAAAAAGTTATTGAAGCTATTGACGCTCATTGCGTCGATGAACTGTTCTGCGCAGCAAAAAGTGGAAAAAATTGAATTAGGTGAGAAAGTGCCAGAGTCGATTTTCAAGCCCACCCCCGGCAAGCTCACCATACTCGACTTTTGGAACATATTGTGCACGACCTGTATTGAGGCAATGCCTAAAATGGAGCAACTTGAACAACAATACAAAGACCAATTGGAAGTCATCCTGGTGACGTATAACTCCCAAACGGAAGTTGATCAACTTTTCAAGCGAACTAAACGACAAAAGCCAGAATTGAAATCAATTGTTGGAGATTCTGTTTTGAGAAAAAGCTTTCCGCATTCTGGGGTTCCACACCACGTCTGGATCGACTCCTCGGGAGTGGTAAAATATATTACGTTTTCGTCGAACGCTACCCCCTCAAATATCGATCGTGTTTTAAAAGGGGAGGAGATGAATTTTGCATACAAAAACAACACTCTCCGAATAATCCCCGGACGATCACTGCTGGACCAGCCAAACGGAAGCCTCCAGCATCATATTGAGACTTATTCCATTTTTTTTAATTATCTCGAAGAGATTAGTCAGGGATATACAACGGTGTATGTCGATTCGAGTAGCGAAATGATGGGCTTACGCATCATGAAAGCTCCGCTACTAGAAATGTATGAAATGGCTTTTGGTCTTTCAACTCATTCTTCTGAATACCGATTGAACAACAGGAAAGATATCCGGGTTAACGATTCTGAGCGATTAAGCGAATGGATGGAAGGATACCAGGATTCGTGGAGGTACATGAACATCTATGGGTATGAGTCTCGGTTGAAAACGATGGATGAGCGTGACGTTTTTGAAAGATTACAGGAAGACCTATTAAGAGATTTTGAGTTCGATGCGTCGATCGTTATGAAACCGATGAAGGCGCTTGTGTTGATACGCACTTCAACGATCGACAAAATTAAAACGCGCGGAGGAGATAGTCGAACTACGGACCTGCCGCATGGCGGATCGAAATACGTGAATGCTAGTTTTAAAGATGTGGTTGTAAGGAGTTTGATTTTTAGAAACGCGGAGAAGTCCACACCGTTTATAGATCGAACGAATTATACCGGCCAGGTTGACATAAATATTGAGGGACCATGGAACGACATTGCGAATTTGAACAGGCAACTAAAGAAATACGACTTAGTGATAACAGAAGAATTTACCAAAGTTCCGATCCTTGTCATCCGGGATAAGAAAAAACCATAGCTGCCCATCGCCGGAGGCAGCTATGGAAAACAACTATTGTTTAGTGTGTGGCGTGTAAGGAAGTCCAAGATTTGGCCGTGTTGGATTAGCTGTTTGCGGAGTTGCAAATACTGCGCAACGCTTAGTCCCGATGTTATCACAGTCTGGATCCATTGCAACAAAGGAGTATTTAGTCGCGTCGTTCTCCTGCCCAGCAACACCATTAAAGATAAACCATTCCTGTGCGGTAGGATCTTGCTTTGGTGCTTTGTCGTTTATTCGAACGGTAAATGCGGTGGTTACACCAACGATTAAGAGTAGCGCAAATGCTACGATATACTTTTTCATGATTAAAAATTTAAAAACATGCTTACTTGGATCAGGCATCAGCATTCCTGTTTTCTGAAGCTTCGGAAGAAATCATTGCAATGCTGTAAAGGTGATGGTTAAACGCAGTTATTTCCAAAATTAACTAAGGGCAATTCAGTAGGATTGATTGCCGAATTTGGAGTACACGATGTGGCAATTGAAATTATCTTCTGAGTGATCCGGGAGTGATGTTGTGGTAATTTCGAAACGATCGTATAAAGCTGGTGAGCCGATCATAACCAGTAAGTGAAGCGATTTCCTTCATCGGTTTGCTTGTTTCAAGCAATAATTTCTTTGCCTTATGCATTCGTGCATCCAGCAGCATTTCATAAATACCGACACCCCAAAGTTTCTTGAACCCCGTTTTCAGATCAAACTCGTTCAATTGAACACGTTTAGAAATTTCGCCAATCGTATGATGCCTGCTGATATCAGACAGAATTATCGCTTTTGCTTTGATGAGCGCATTCACTGATACTGGAGAAAGTTCCGCTGGAACCGTCTTTTCGCTTTCCAGTAAGATCTGCAACAATAGTTCGCGCACTTTATTTTCGAAAAAGAAAGTTTGTAAATTTGCTGCTGAACTGTTCGTAAGAATCTCATTTACAATTTCGCCGATTGT
>JACMLR010000509.1 GCA_014379515.1 Chitinophagaceae bacterium | reverse complement strand
GTAAAACTTTCTTATCTCTCTTAACGCATTTACCCCATTCATTCCTGGCATCTCAATATCCATTAAAATAACATCTGGCTGACTTGCCGATACTTTATCATTAACATCATTTGCATCGCCATATGCTCCCGCAAGCATAAATCCCGGTGAACCATCAATTAACATTGAAAGAGAACCTTCTTTTTCAAGCTTTGAAATGTCTTCCTGACCAAAATTTCCCACGGCCGCAGCAACTGCCTTCATTTTACCTCCAAGCTTCTTACCTAACGCGATATAATTCGGTTTGATCTTCTTTTTTATAAAACCCGTATCCTCAACCAGGTATTCAATTTCTTTCACATTCACTTCCGCCTTGATAAGGTCTTCCACTTTTTCTAATCTCGTCTTCATCAATGGAGTCAATACCGGGATCAGCACCTTCTGCAATGGCTGGCGAACCTTGATATTCGCTTTTTTGCGAAGTGACAAGACCAGCGAAGAAGCAATTTGCGCAAGGCGCATCCGCTCTTCCAGCTCGGTATCGATTTTCGAGAGATCAGCCTCAGGATAGGTGACGTGGTGTACCGATTCAACTTCAAATCGGCGGGTAACTGCATTCAAATTTGTGAAAATCGTGTCGCTGAAAAACGGCGAGATTGGCGCAACCAGCCTTGCAATCGTTTCCAGGCATTCATACAATGTTTGATAGGCACAGATCTTATCATGCTCATATTCTCCTTTCCAGAACCGGCGGCGGCAAAGACGAACGTACCAGTTACTCAACTGTTCGTCAACGAAATCTTCGATCACGCGCCCGGCCTGCGTAGGCTCATAATCATCCATATACTCTCCCGCTTTCTTTATCACCGTATTTAAGGCTGAAAGAATCCAGCGATCAATTTCAGGTCGCTCTTGTGGTGGGATATAAGCTTCTTTAAAAGCAAATCCATCGACATTAGAATACAGCGCGAAGAATTGGTAGGTATTATAAAGCGTCCCGAAAAATTTACGTTGCACCTCTTTGATTCCTTCAAGATCAAACTTCAGGTTATCCCATGGCGAAGCGTTTGTAATCAGGTACCAACGGGTAGCATCGGCTCCAAACGTTTCAATCGTTTGAAACGGATCGACCACATTACCCCAGCGTTTGCTCATCTTATTGCCATTCTTGTCAAGCACCAGTCCGTTCGAAACAACCGTTTTGTACGCAACTGAATCGTACAGCAACGCCCCAATTGCGTGGAGAGTGTAGAACCAGCCACGGGTTTGATCGACACCTTCGGCGATAAAACTTGCGGGATATAGTTCGTCAAACGACTTAACTCCGGCAGGTAATTTGAAAGGAAACTTATCACCGTTTTTCACTTTTTCCTGGTCGAGTCCCCATTGTGCATACGGCATCGCACCACTATCGAACCATACATCAATCAAGTCCGGTACGCGTTTCATTTGCTTACCCGACTTACTAACAAGAACAATTTCATCAACATACGGTTTATGGAGGTCAAGAATTCCCCCATGCAGATAGTGCTTGTTTACTTCACCGCCCAATAGTTCGTTTGCCTCGCGGATGCCGGTATTTAATTCTTCAATCGTTGCAATGCAAATCGTTTCTCCACCGTCTTTTTCTTCGATAAACTGGTTGTTGTCATCGACGGTTTTCCAAATCGGTAATGGCGTACCCCAGAAGCGACTGCGGCTAAGATTCCAGTCGACCATATTTTCAAGCCAGTTACCAAATCGTCCTTCCCCTGTTGATTTCGGTTTCCAGTTGATCTTCTTATTCAACTCAACCATGCGGTCGCGGATCGCAGTTGTTTTGATAAACCACGCATCGAGCGGATAATAAAGCAATGGCTTGTCGGTGCGCCAGCAGTGCGGATAATTGTGTTCGTACTTCTCAACTTTGAACGCACGATTTTCTTTTTTCAGTTTTACTGATATGTCAACATTTACATCAACATAACCTTCCTGGTCTTTATAATTCTTGACATAACGGTTACTGAACTCACCCAACCCATCAACAAACTTTCCTTGTTTATCGACCATCGTCAGGATACCAATATTGTACTTCTTCCCAACCTTGAAGTCATCCGCACCAAATGCAGGTGCGGTGTGAACGATACCTGTTCCATCTTCCGTGGTAACGAAGTCACCCATTAGAATTTTAAATGGTGTTGCTCCAGGCGTCAATTCCTCAATCGCATTCAGCGAGTTTGCGTCATACGGCAACAACTGTTCGTACTGAAGTCCTTCCAGTTCTTTTCCTTTGAAAGAAGCGAGGATCGTCCATGGAATTATTTTCGAGTCGGATGTATGACTCGCGAAGTCGATATTCTCTGCTTCTGGTTTGAAATATTTTCCGAGCAATGCTTTCGCCAAAACCACATTCACCGGTGTATGTAAATACGGATTGAACGTTTTTACGAGAACATATTCGATTGCCGGCCCAACTGTTAAACCAAGATTGGATGGCAGCGTCCATGGAGTTGTGGTCCATGCCATGAAGAAAACTTCAGCATCAGTATTGACGGTCGAACTGACGGATTCAAACAGAAATTTGCTTTGCAGATTATTTACCGCTTTGAACATGGCTACAACAGAAGTATCCTTTACGTCCTTGTAGGTGCCAGGCATATTCAATTCATGCGAGCTGAGGCCGGTGCCAGCAGCTGGCGAATATGGCTGGATGCTTACGCTTTCATAAAGCAGTCCTTTTTTATAAAGTTGACTAAGTATCCACCATAATGTTTCGATGTACTCATTGCGGAAGGTGATATATGGATCGTTTAGATCAACCCAATAACCCATTTTACGGGTGATATCATCCCATTTATCTTTATACCGGAGAACTGCTTCGCGGCATTTCTGATTATATTCCTCGACACTGATTTTTTTTCCAATATCCTCTTTGGTGATACCAAGTTCTTTTTCAACACCGAGTTCTATCGGCAGGCCATGCGTATCCCAGCCACCTTTCCGGTTGACCTGGAATCCTTTCATTGTTTTATACCGACATACCAGGTCTTTCAATGTTCTTGAAATGACGTGGTGAATGCCTGGCATTCCGTTCGCACTTGGCGGACATTCATAAAAAATAAACGGCTCTGCTCCATCGCGAAGCGAAATACTTTTTTCAAAGGCATTGCATTCATTCCATTGAGCAAGCACTTCCTGTTCCATCGCAGGCAGGTCGAGCCTCGAAAATTCCTTGTATTTGTCGGCCATGGGGTCCTTCTTCTTGTCTATGTGGGTGATAAAATGGGTGCGAATTTAGAGAAAATTGCCGAGGAAGGGAAGGGAAGAATGTGCGAATTGCTAATGTCTAATGTGCAAATTCAATATAATCGCCCAACGGCGCGAAGCCGCGAAGTGTTTTGCTGATCGACTCGCAGCATTTCGCACATTTCGCATATTTCGCACATTCAGATTTCAATATCTTTACTTACCTGCTATGAGAAGCGTTTACTTTTTATACCTTATCGCTTTTTGTTTCTTCCATACATCGGCATTTGCTGACATTTTTGTCGTGACCAACACTAATAACGCGGGCGCCGGATCATTAAGAGATGCACTTGACCAGGCTGCACGAAATGGAACAGTTGTTACTGATTATATTCATTTCAACGTCCCCGCGAATCGCGGGCCTGCACTGATTCGAGTACCGCATAGCGACTTGCTTCCGGATCTAAGCTCTAACCTCGTGATCGACGGTTCTACCCAACCGGGTGCCGTGCTCGGTTCCTCCTCAGCAAAATTGACAATCTCTCTTGAAGGAAATAGTAGCGCAACTGACTTCTTCTACCTATTTCGATTAAACCAGTTGCAGGACGTCGAAATCTATGGTTTGTTTTTACAGGTTTTGATCTTTGATCGGGCAACAGGTCAACCACCACCGAATACAATTGCTATTTACATGCAAGGTGGAGCAGCGATCCAGGTTGGTGCACTCAACAAAGGCAATGTGATCAGTGGATGGAATAAAGCAATTTTTGCAGAAGATAATGGGCGTGATGGAGCAATTATGGATCTCACCATCCAGGGAAATATCCTGGGATTAGGAACGGATGGGGTTACCAACTCGCTTGGAACTATAGGGGGCCGTGGACCGGGCGGAACCATTCCAGCAGTTAATACTTATGGTGTATATGTTGAAAGAGGTGCAGAGTTGCTGATCGGGGGACCACAGCAGCTCCTTGGCAACATCATTCATAGCAGTCAACTGGATATCTATTGCGGCGGACTGTATGAATTTGGCGTTGATACTAAAACAACGATCTCGTACAACCGAATTGGTATGGATCGCCTCGATCGCCTGATCGATACCGATGCCGGTGTTGGAATCTACCTTCACAAATTCTTCAATAGCACTGCACGTAATATTTTGCGCCCCGGTATTCAAATCGATCACAACAGTATTGGTAGTCGCTCGCGCAGCAAAGGGATATATATGGATAGCATCAAGAGTTTCTTCGTGATGTACAATAACACGATTGGTGCGGAAGTAAATGGTGCAGCTCCAGCTGGCAGTAACTATGGCAAAGGAATTCATTTATTCGAGTGCGACATGGGATTTATCGGCGGTGAAAATTTCGGCAAACAGAATATCATTCGTTATTACAACGAAGGTGCGTTGGTTTGTGATCGTACAACGAATATTACATTCCGTTATAATAGTACATACTGTAATAAAGAACGTGCAATTGAATTAAATGGATGGAAAGATTATAACCCATCTCCTTTCAGAAGTCAGCCTTATATCACTGTTAATTATTTGAATCTCCGCGATGCGGTGATCGAAGGAACTGCGCCTCCGGGTTCTTGGATAGATTTATACTATGATGATGATTGTCCCGATTGTGAAGGCAAACAACACGTTGCCGGTATGTTTGCAGTAATACCTGTGGGACCAACTGGACGCTGGAATTATAGCGATATCCCCTTCGATCGAAACTTTGTTGTCACCTCAACGGATGCGTTCGGTGTTACCTCCGAATATTCTGCACCGATACTCGACACGTCATCCATCGTAGCAACAGCAGCATTGTGTAAAGGAGAGGGCGGCTCCGTATGCGGATTGAAGATCGTGAGCGGAACTGATTGGCAATGGCTCGATGCTGCCGGGAATATTGTCGGCACAGATACTTGTTTATCGAATGTGCCGGCGGGCCGTTACTCCTTCAGGCTACGAATTAGCCCCGGTTCCTGCGAGGAGATATATTCGTTTGTTGTTTCAGACAGCACACTCGATATTGATTCAACGCGTGGTGTTTCGACGACTAACACACGATGCGGTAAGTCAAATGGTAGCATACGCGGCTTCGTTCCGAAAAATGCGAGTCGTTGGCAATGGGAAGATATGTCGGGCACTGTGGTCGGCACCGCTCATGATCTACTGAATGTACGCGCGGGCACTTACCGCTTTCGCGTATTCAACCGACTTTGTGATACCGTGACTGCATTCTATACGATTCGTGATGAAACACCTGATATTGATATATCTGGATTACAAATCAATGCTACGTCCTGCGGGCTCAGCAATGGCAGCATTACCGGACTGCAAATAACAGGAAATTCATTCGCAACTATCCAATGGAAAAACGACGCGGGTATTGTTGTAGGAACATC
>JACMLR010000508.1 GCA_014379515.1 Chitinophagaceae bacterium | reverse complement strand
TCCGTCAGGCTGTCTCCAACATTTTTCACTTCCATCATTGCTTTATAAAAACTGCCTGAAATGTTTTTGATATCAAATATTGGCGCAACAACTGGCTTACATTGACTCGCTGAATCCATTACAAACGGACGAATTTCCATCCAATGTGGCTCAACGCCTGAAGTATAACTTGGCGGAGTTGGAACCCATCTGCCGGGAGTGTCAATTACAGTATAGCGGGAAGCTGTTCTTAACTGGGCATAATTATCTTTTTTAGACCATGCCATAACTGCATTCACGATCGAATCGGAAAACTGAATTGTGTTATGAAGAACTTCTTCGGCGATTCCAGCAGAATCGGCGGCTGCGGTTAAGCTTTGATAATATCCCATCATACTTCCTTCGGGAAACGTAACAGCATTACCAACTTTTGTAAATGCGAGCAACGCAGCGAGCGAATAATCGATTTGCTTTCCGGCAATCGGCCTGGGCATTTGTGGCATATGCTTTACCTGGCCAGCAAGCGATGTATAACTGCTATCACCGGCCACCACGCATTCGTAAGCTGCAATGGTTGCATAGGCATAATTGCGTGATGCAATCATTGGTGGAAAATTGTTTTCCAGCACAACATCATTGAGCGATTTTACTGTTTTGCAAAACAGCATGGGGTCGCTTGCATACAATTGAGGGTTGCCTTTTTCTTTGCAAGAAATCAGGAGCAGGCATAAAGCCAGTACAGAACAAATAACCTTCATCCTAAAAAATTCAGAATAATAAATAAAGAAAATCAGCCACGAAATGTGGACTTACAGTGTTGTACAATCGAAAATCAACTAAGCTCCGGAGGTTGTTCAGGAGAAGTGGCAAAACCCGATAATGAGCATTTCGGTTTTGATATTGAAAATAATTCTGTGCTGAAAAGAACTTCAGCTACCGTCCAATTATTTTTTTCCTGTTGATATTCGGCAAAGAGACTCTTGAAAGCTGCGGTGTTTCCTTTTTCGCTCTTATTGCCAGAGGATGGCTGTTGTAGATCGTTTACAAGTTTGAAGAAATTGTCGCGCGCCGATTGAAGCAATTGCTTTTCATTATTTGGCAAACAAAGAAGAACAAGCTCGCCTTTATCTACTTTACGTTTTACGTAGTTATAATGAACGCCGTCAATTTCAATTACGCCATTGAAGCGTTCAAATTCCGACCAATCGTTGTGATAAGGCAGATTCATTGGTACCCTAAGCTCCACCAATTGAGATTCGTCATATTCGTTTTTATCGAGCCGGGCCTCCAATTTGGAGTCGGAACGATCCTGCAAAATATCCGACACCAACCGGTAGCCGTACCAGTTGAAGAACAGAAGCGCAGTTAATAATATGGCGGCAATTTTTTTCAAATCGTAACGAGGAGCACAAAATAAGGATAATTTCCTTAATTAATAATACAGGCAACAGCAACTACCCAATTGCTGCATATAAAACGCTACCTCACCAAATCTGGGTCCTGCAAAGAATCATTTTTTTCGGGAGCGTTTTGGTTTAACAGGCAAGGCATTAATTAGCTGAGGCACAGGTAAGTCGAGCTGGCATGCGGCGTTCAATTTTTTCACGAAATCAGCAGAAAGCTCAGGCGATGTTGCTTCGTCATGCATATGCATAAAAAAATAAACGGTTCTGATACCGCTCTTCAGCCAATAGTTTATTCGTTCTACCCATTCGTCAATCCTCGGGAAATCGGTAGGATGTAGGCTGTTACCGACAAATCGAATGAAAGCAGCAGGAATGCTGAGATGCATGTGAGCTGCATCTCTTCGACCAGCGGTGTCCGTGATTACAGAGCCGACTTTCAGTTTAGAAAGTGTTTTGAAAAGTTCCTGTTGCGTTTCGGGTTCAAACCAGTCGGGATGCCTTACTTCGAGGAAATACTGAAAGCCGGCTGGTAAGCCGGAAAGAAAACCATAAAGTTCCTCTTTGCGTTTTGGCGAAAAACGCTCATGAACCTGTACTAAGATCGGGCCCAGGTGTTCTTTGAATGCAGCAACTCCACGAAAAAATTCCTTCGCGATAAAGCTTTTGGGGTCAAGCTTGCCACGATGTGAAACCCCTTTATACATTTTTGGGCAGAACAGGAATTGCTGATCGCCCACGATAGCGCACCATTTCGAAATACCTGCCGCACCATATATTTTATAATGGGTCGCGTTTAACTCAATCGAATTGTAATGACGAACGTAATGTGAAAGGAAATCTCGTTCTCTTGTTTTGGGTGGATAAAGTTTTCCGACCCATTCTTTTCGTCCCCATTTTGCACAACCGACATACACAGTAGGCTTTTTATAAGCTTTTCCGCGCAAGACTTTTTTATTGAATACCGGCTCCACGGGCAAACTGAGGTCGATTTGTTTTAGCGCCTTTTCTTCAACTCGTCCGAATTCCATAACAAGTATTTAATTGATTCTTTTTCGATCGGATGATTCAATCCAGGTGTCTTTTTCACAGATAGGGCATTTCGGTTGTTGGCTTGCTTCCTGCTTTATCGTATTACCGCAAAACTTACATGAGTACAGATCTGAAACTGGGATGATCTTGTACTGTTTGCAGAATTCATGTGGCAACAAGGGCAAGCCATATTTGACATCCTCATCAGTATAATAAAAGACACTCACTTCGCCGGAGATCTCGAGGTATGCAAATTCCACCTGGCCGAGCTGGGATACACCTTTGCTTCGCAATTCAGAGAAAAATTCATCCTGTGCAAGGTCTTCTTTTGCGAAATTTTGGAAGCAGAATTTTCCCTTCTCAATAAGGCATACGGTTTTGCCTTCAATCAATTCTTCGAATTTGCGGGAGCGGCCAGTAAGAAACGTTGTCAAGCGATAAGCGCCAATCACCACCATAAAAACTACTATCGCGGAAATGATTCCAACTTCCTGGTAAAACATTGGATCGCCAGCAGAGGAACCGAGGCCGATGATTACGACCAACTCGAAAATCGAAAGTTGCCTCACGCCTCGCTTGCCGGTCAATCGAAGACCAACCAGTATCACGATATACATAATTATTGTACGTAGGATAACTTCAAGCAGAAATATCATGTCCTGGTCACCAAACAAAAATTTCGACCATGTGAGCGATTCAAGGAAATACATGTGCGCGTTATTATTAGTGAGATAAAATCGAAATAGATAACTTTAATTGGACCACGAAGTGTACAAACTCACAATCAACTTCCCCAGTATGAAAAGACTGTATTTTTTCTTTTTGTTGTTTTCGTTTGCTGCCAACGCTCAGCGAACCAATATCATTTATATAATGAGCGATGATCATGATGCCGACGCGATTAGTGCTTACAATAAAAAGTTTATCAAAACCCCACATATCGATCGGTTAGCGCGCGAAGGAATGATTTTCACCAATGCTTTCGTCGGAAACTCGATTTGTAGTCCGGCAAGAGCAACTCTGCTGACTGGTCAGCACTCACACAAAAACGCTGTGAAAGACAACCGCACCGCTTTTGATACATCCAAAATAACGCTACCAAAAATACTGAATGAGGCAGGATACCAAACTGCAATTGTCGGCAAATGGCATTTGCATTCATATCCATCACATTTCTCCCACTGGAAAGTTCTGCCTGGACAGGGACTATATCATAATCCACGTTTTGTAACAATGCAGCATGATACGGTTGTAGTCAAAGGCTATGCCACTGATGTAATAACGGATGAAGCCCTTGCCTGGATGAATGGTCGTGACGTTACAAAACCATTCATGCTCCTGGTTCATCACAAAGCTCCCCATCGTAACTGGATGCCGACAGCCAGTTTTTTAAGACAAACAATCAGGAAGTTCTATCCCGAACCGCCTACATTATTTGCAGACATGAACAATCATGGCAAAGCATGGCAGGGACAAAAAATGACCATTTTGTATGATATGCTGTTAGCCTCTGATTTGAAAATCGATCCACAATACCTCAGCGATATTCCCGATTTGAAGCCATCGCAAAACGATGTGGCCGTTTATAATTCTTCTTTCGC
>JACMLR010000047.1 GCA_014379515.1 Chitinophagaceae bacterium | reverse complement strand
TCCCTTTTCCGAAAAGCCTTTCAGCACTGTTCTTACTTAACACAATACTATTAGGAGACTGCAGCGCTGAGGACTTGTTCCCTGTTTTAAATGTAAACCCGAAAACTTTGAAAAATGAATCGTCTGCAAAAGCGCCATTTAATTCCAGGCTTTTTTTATTGGCAGTTACCTGTTGTGTACCGGGCCGATAAATACGGATAGCGTTTTCAATAAGGTTATAATTTGCTGTAAGATTTCCCAGGAAAGGCAAGGGAGAAGTAGCAAACCGATAATCGGTACCCTGCTTATTGGTTAATTGGGATATGATACGATAGGTCCGGTCTGTTTGGGGAAGAAACTTATCGTAACTCAATTGATCTTTCACCCGTAGTAATACCAGCATGCATATAGCCATACTTAATGCCAAACCGAAAATATTAATGAAGCTGAAAAGCTTGTTCTTCATCAATGTTCGTACCGCGATTTTTATATAGTTTCTAAACATAATGTACATTTTAAATCGTGAGGCGTGAGACGTGATTCGTGAGAGGGTCTCAGAAATAATCGAACCGTGCTATTTAATTGAAACGCTACTCACGTCTCACCATTCACGACTCACGTCTCAGGATTCACGTTCTCATTCGCTCCTCAAACTCCTCACCGGGTTTTCTGTTGCTGCCCGTATCGTACGAACACTTAATATCAGCATAGCGATTAGAACCATTCCAAATCCTGTTGCCCCAAATATCCACCAACTTAATGCCGTCCGGTATACAAAATCCTGCAACCAGTTGTGCATCGCCCACCACGCTAACGGCAATACAATAACAAACGCAATCATCACCAGCGCGATAAAATCTTTCGAGAGCAGAGATACGATCTGTACCACCGACGCGCCTAACACCTTTCGTACTCCAATTTCTTTTGTTCTTGTATTGGTAACATATATAGCCAATCCAAGCAGGCCGAGGCAGCTGATAAAGATGCAAAGTCCCGACGACCATTTTAACAACCGGGTAATATTCTGTTCAGTCTTATAGAAAGCCGAAATACTTTCATCGTAAAAATTAAATTTAAAATCTTCTTCGGGATAAATGGTTTTATACTCTTTCTCCACCATTGCCAGTGTTTCTTTCCATGAATCACTATTTCCTACCTTTGGTTTCAGAGCGAGATGAAGGGTAAAACTCTGGTCGCTGGCTGCCGAATACAACAGAGGTTTAATAGGTTCATGTGTAGATTTTGTGTGAAAATCAGAGATCACACCTACCACAAGGAATTTCCTTTTCTCTTCCCCAAGAAATTCTCCCACCGCATCTGCGCTGTTCTGATGACCTATCATTTTTGCAAGACTTTCATTGATCACATATTCTCTGGTTGTATCACTGGCCTCCACATTTCTCCCTGCAACCAGTTTCATTCCATATAAATTAAAATACCCGGTATCGGCATACTTAACTTCCACCATCGTTTCCATTATCGACTTATCCGCTTTTTCATATTTCATGGTGTTGGTATGGGTGTTGCTGGATGCCGGCGAAGAACCTGCCAGACTAACTTTTTCAATACCAGGAATCGCTTTCAATTTTTCCAATAAAACAAAGCGGCGGTTATCTACCTCTTTGCTGAAAAAGTTCCTCGGGGTATTCACCGTAACGATAGCTTCTCTCTTATATCCAAGATCCTTATTCAGTGAATAGTTTATCTGTTTGCTCACCACCAACGTGGCGATGATCAGAAACTGTGCGATTACAAATTGTGTAACGGTTAGTGTTTTCCTCAACCAGGCTTTACGTGATTGTGCCGAGCCTGTATATGCCTGGTTTTTTAAAACGGTAACGGGTTTGAATTTTGTAAGCACAAGGGCGGGATAGAATCCGGCAAGCGCACTTACAATTAATAGCAGGACCAGCAGGAAAACCCATACATGGGGTTGATTCAATGAAGTGAAAGAAATACCCTCTGGGATAAAATCCTTGAAAATATTCAGTAGCAATGGTGTTAGGGCTACAGAAACAAGAGTAGCCAAAAAAGTAAGCAGGAATGTTTCACTCAGGAACTGGAAAATCAATTGCCCTTTACCGCTACCCATAGTTTTACGAATGCCAATTTCTTTCGCCCTTTGCGAAGACTGGGCAGTTGTAAGATTAATAAAATTGATACAACCCAATAGTAACAGAAAAGCGGCCACCGCTAGTAATCCGTACAACGTCGGAAGATGCGCCTGACGCCGGCTGAAGGCATCATACTTATTATTGAAATGGATATCTGTTATAGGCTGAAGCATATGCTTCATATCATCCTTCTTAGTAAAACCTTTTTCTTTGTCTTTACTACGGTATTTCTCCCGGATCGACACTAGTTGTTGTTCTATCTTACTTGTGCTTGCTCCCTTGCTTAGTTTTACGAACATCTGTGAGGCGGAAGTAATACTTCCCCATTCTTCAAGACCCCATTGTTCCTTCCAGCCCGTTACGTCTATGGTGGCTTTTGATATAAACTCTTTAAAAATGAAATCAGTAACCTTGTCCATATCTTTTACCACTCCCGCCACCATTGTTTTAATGGTATCGTCATAATAGATTTCGCGTCCAATAATTTCGGAAGGCTTAAGCGCGGAAAAATAGGTTTTTGCTCGGCTCTCAGTCAACACAACCTGAAAGGGATCCTTCAATGCTGTTTTGGGCGAACCGGCCAACCATTGATATGGAAACATTTCGAAGTAATACTTGTCGGCATAAATAATTTCTTTTTGCTTGCGGAATACAGCGGGCGACTGATTGCCTGGAATTGGTACTGAAACTTTTAATTCCCACGCGGTATTGAAATGCGTCACCAGGTCGAGACCGGTAGCTTCTTCCCTAACGGCTTGTGACGTTGGGGCAGGAACTCCTGAGTTTTCAATTGTAAGGTCAGGAAACTTCATTTCGCTAACTACCCGGTATATCCGGTCTCCGTCCTTATGAAATTTATCGAAACTGAACTCATATTGAACAATAAGGTAAATCACCAACGCAGCGCTGATGCCAATCGCCAATCCTCCAATATTGATCAGTGAAAACAGTTTATTATGTCGGAAACTGCGAAAGGCAACACGGAAATAGTTACTAAACATAGCTGGTCGTTTTAAATTGATCTGGTGTTGGATGCTGGATACTGGATGCTGGATACTGGATATGTTCAGATATAAATAACGGATGCCGATTTAATACTGACGAAGCTTGTAGCGTGAAGCGTGCAGCTTGCATCTTTCAGCGTGCAGCATCTAGCATTCAGCATCTTCTCATTCACTTCTCAAGCTCTTCACCGGGTTCGCCATCGCCGATCGGATCGTTTGAAAACTCAATGTTGCTAAAGCACCCACGATCATCAGCAAGCCACTGAGTGCAAAAATCCACCAACTCATGTTCGTTCGATACGTAAAATCATTCAACCACTCGCTGGCAGCCCACCATGCCAGCGGTGCTGCAATCACAAACGCCAGTATCACCAGAAGAATAAATTCTTTGGATAACAAAGCTAAGATCTGTGTTACGGAAGCTCCCAATACTTTACGCACCCCAATCTCCTTCACCCGCTGGTTAGTGGTATAAATTACGAGACCCAGCATGCCTAAACAACTGATAAGTATGGTGAGGCCGGTTGACCATCTCATCAGTCTT
>JACMLR010000507.1 GCA_014379515.1 Chitinophagaceae bacterium | reverse complement strand
CATTTGCGCCGGAGATGATGCGTGCGCGTTTGTGTTCGTCAGCTTTTTTCTGAATGAAATCCTGATCCCCGGGAAACAACAATTTTAGTGTTTCGACTGCAGCGCCAATAACAGCGCCGTCTTCCGATGGATATGAAGGCAAATCTGATTTTGGGATTAATGCGTTTACTGTAGGATCTACAGTATAAGGCGCTGCGCGATTATACAATTTCTTGTAATGATGGGTAGCCACCAGTGCATCGTATTGCGCGGCACTTACGTATGCATAAGCGCGTGCAGCGTATGGTGGATTTGCAAAAGGAAATTGCGGATACGCAAGCGGGTTATTTGCGTTCGGTGCGGGATAAGTTCCATCATCATTTTGATAAGGAGGCAGATTATGCTTCGCAACAAGCTCGCGCATAATTTCATTCCAACGAAGAATAGCGCCGGCACTCCAGTACTTAACAATTTTCTTTTCCTCGGCAGTCAAATCATGTTGCCAGGTTTTAATTTCATTCACCTGCGCGATATAGTCAGGTGTGGTAGTAGCAGCGGGAGCGGGAACAGCGATTTCGTTTGGCGTTGCCAACAAGATTGTTTTCCACGTACCAGCGTCAATATCTGTTTTTGCTGGTGCAAGTGCAGCAAGTTCGTCGGTTCGATTGCTGATTGATTTCGAACATGAATAGATCACAAAGACCATGAGGCAAAGTGATCCGAGAGTGAGCGCAAGTTTCTTGCTCATATTGATGAGTTTAATCTGTTATTATTTTTTCGCTTTCTTAAAGTAAAATGCATAGAACGCTCCTGCGCTATATGAGGTCGCCTGGCCAACATTGCGTCCAGCAACTGTATAATTTCCTCCCGCGAGGAAAGATAGATTCGTGTGAACCGGTAATGTGTATTTGAACATAACGCCAACTGTCGTTGCATTCATTTCATTACTGGGGAAAGGCATGTTATTACGCGTAATGTCAAATCCACCGAGGGTTTTCATTTGACTGAATATTGCTTCCCCGATAAAGTATTTTCCGCGGTATCCTGCGCGAAGCTGGTATTGTGCTGCATCCGGCATTTTCACCTCGTTCGTGTGATGCAATTCTGTGTCGTAATAAGATGTTCGGTCGATTTTGATATTACTGCGTCGGATATAAGCTGCAGAAACGGTTGTAGTAAAACGGTTGATTTGGTAATCGATCATTCCTTTTCCAATCACGTTCGTTGATCCTAAACCGATAGAGAGCGGCTGAAAATCGGTAACATAATCAGAAAGCGGAGTTGAAATTCCACCAATAACAAAGAGCGAAAGTTTGTTCTTCCCGAATGAACGAGTTAGCGGTTTCCACTTTACAAATAGCGAGATGTCCTGGACTCCTTTCAAACCTGATAATGTTCCTGCTGTAGCTTTTGTCCAAATATATGGGGCACCAACCATAACGTTTAACTTGTCGGTAATTCCATAATTGGCCATGTACATAACGGACTGGGTGGATACAGTGCCCAGATTTTGATTGTTTCGTTTCAGGGTTCCTTCCCAGTAATTGTCCCAGGAAGAATAACCATACAGCAGTCCGCTGCAAAACTGATTTTTATTCATCATGATTGCGTCCTGATCGGTTTGCCCGATGACGGAAAGTGCAAGGCTACCGCCGATGAGAAGCGATACCATTTTTTTCTTAAGCAGTGAGTTGAATGACATGGGGATTAATTTCTGGTTGCTTGTTTTGGGATAAAAATTTGATATTAATTCTGACAAGGTTAGTGTTTGGTTATTGATTCGGTTGCTTTCTTCATTCGAATTCGGGACACAACTAACTCTCCCAGCCGTTTTCCGGCTTCAGCTCCATTTTCATTATCGAACCGGTAATGTATACCACCGTAGAGTCTCGACATACCCGCTTCACGAGCGGCATCGCGAAACGATTTGATTTCACGACTCTTAATTCCGAATTCCAGTAAGGATGTGTCTGTAAAAGAAAGTTTGTCGCCGAAATGAGCCGTCATTACTTCTGCTGCAGCGGAACTTGCCGTTGCGTGGCCACTCGTGTATGACGGAAATGGAGGCGTTTGAATATATGGGCGCCACTCCGGATCGATTAATTTATTGATGACTGTTTCTGGCCGAACAAAGTTGCTACGATATTTTTCATCCCAGCAACTGATAAAGGCATCAAACAACGCGATGGATGTTCCTGTGTATGCAGCAACGGTAGCATTGAAATCAGCATTTGCTTTTTTTGCCGCAATTCCTACAATATTCATCCAGTGACCTGGAGGTGAAAATTTCTTCGTCATATACATCACGTGGCCGGTTACATTTAAT